>NZ_FNPJ01000004.1 GCF_900107265.1 Nitrosomonas sp. Nm33
TGCGCCCCAGGGAAGCCAGGAAATTTACATTGCTGCCCCGTCGCCGGGTAGTCGAGCGTACCTTCGGCTGGCTTAATCATTCGCGCCGACTTAGCAAAAGCTACGAGTGCCTAACGCGTACAGATGAAACTTGGATTTACATCGCTATGACCCGTATTATGTCGAGGCGATTAACCTAGAGCAGGAGTTTCCAAACAGCTTCTTAGTGGCTGTTATGAAGTATAGATTGATGATTGATTTAAGGATATTAGACGCTAGTTGCAGAGCTTTTCACCTTTAGGAATAAAACGTTCAAGCCCTAATAATAATCTTTTTCAAAAGAAATAAGCACAGGATCTGAATTATACAATTCTTGATGTCAAATTTGACATCAAAAGTGTATTTTCAGTAATTTTGATAAAACTTCTTTGTCCTACTCCGTAAGAGTAATACAAACTGCTTAGTCTGATTACCCGCGTTTAGCAATAATCAGATTAATAACAGTGTTAATCTTTACTTTCATAAATTACAGCTGATTGAGAGTATCAATGCCGCTTAATTAGCAAAGTATTGATTAAGCGCTAAAAGTTTTTGATATTTTATTTTGATGGAATGTCGCTTAAACGAATCAAACAATTTATACAAAGCATGTATTAAATCGATAAGGAGCATTAATTATGAATGATACTTAATCATCTGATTATTTCCAGATCAGATGACTTATAAAAATGAGAGAGCTTGGCGGTGACCTACTTTCACATGTGATAACACACTATCATCGGCGCAACTTCGTTTCACGGTTCTGTTCGGAATGGGAAGAGGTGGTTCCAAAGCGCTATTGCCGCCAAGCATAACCTTTTATGTTTTAAAGTAGATTAAAACAAATAAACTTTTAATTAAATTTTTCTATCAAGAAATAACAATAAGAAACAATAACTTATTCTCAAAATTATAGGATCAAGCCGCACGGCCAATTAGTATCGGTTAGCTTAACATATTACTATGCTTCCACATCCGACCTATCAACGTTGTAGTCTTCAACGAGCCTTTAGGGGGATTTACTCCCCGGGAAATCTAATCTTGTGGCAAGTTTCCCGCTTAGATGCTTTCAGCGGTTATCTCTTCCGTACTTAGCTACCCGGCAATACGACTGGCGTCATAACCGGTACACCAGGGGTACGTCCACTCCGGTCCTCTCGTACTAGGAGCAGCCCCACTCAAATTTCCAACGCCCACGGCAGATAGGGACAAAACTGTCTCACGACGTTTTAAACCCAGCTCACGTACCACTTTAAATGGCGAACAGCCATACCCTTGGGACCGGCTACAGCCCCAGGATGTGATGAGCCGACATCGAGGTGCCAAACTCCCCCGTCGATATGAACTCTTGGGAGGAATCAGCCTGTTATCCCCGGCGTACCTTTTATCCGTTGAGCGATGGCCCTTCCATACAGAACCACCGGATCACTATGACCTGCTTTCGCATCTGCTCGACTTGTCAGTCTCGCAGTTAAGCACGCTTATGCCATTGCACTATCAGCACGATTTCCGACCGTACCTAGCGTACCTTCGTACTCCTCCGTTACCCTTTGGGAGGAGACCGCCCCAGTCAAACTGCCTACCATACACGGTCCCCAATCCAGATCATGGATCTAGGTTAGAACCTCAACAACACCAGGGTGGTATTTCAAGGACGGCTCCATATACTCTGGCGAGCATATCTCATAGCCTCCCACCTATCCTACACAAGCATTGTCAAAATCCAATGTAAAGCTACAGTAAAGGTGCACGGGGTCTTTCCGTCTAGCCGCGGGTAGATTGCATCTTCACAAACATTTCAACTTCGCTGAGTCCCAGGAGGAGACAGTGTGGCCATCGTTACGCCATTCGTGCAGGTCGGAACTTACCCGACAAGGAATTTCGCTACCTTAGGACCGTTATAGTTACGGCCGCCGTTTACCGGGGCTTCAATCAAGAGCTTGCACCCCATCATTTAACCTTCCGGCACCGGGCAGGCGTCACACCCTATACGTCCACTTTCGTGTTTGCAGAGTGCTGTGTTTTTATTAAACAGTCGCAGCCACCATTTCATTGCAACCTCTTTCAGCTCCTCGTGCGAAACGATTCACTTACTTAAGGCACACCTTCTCCCGAAGTTACGGTGTCAATTTGCCGAGTTCCTTCTCCTGGGTTCTCTCAAGCGCCTTAGAATTCTCATCCTTCCCACCTGTGTCGGTTTACGGTACGGTCTTTACATAACTGAAGCTTAGCGGCTTTTCCTGGAAGCATGGTATTACTCACTTGGCACTCCGAAGAGTGTTTCGTTATCACGTCTCAACTTAGCCGCCCGGATTTGCCTAAGCAGCATGTCTACACGCTTCAACCAGGACATCCAACACCCGGCTGAGCTAACCTTCTCCGTCCCCGCATCGCATTATGTAAAGGTACTGGAATATTAACCAGTTTCCCATCGGTTACGCATTTCTGCCTCACCTTAGGGGCCGACTCACCCTGCGTCGATTAACGTTGCACAGGAAACCTTGGGTTTTCGGCGAGGAAGCTTTTCACTTCCTTTATCGCTACTCATGTCAGCATTCGCACTTCCGATACCTCCAGCAATTTTTACAAATCACCTTCACAGGCCTACGGAACGCTCTCCTACCATCCGCACTTACGTGCGAATCCCTAGCTTCGGTGTATAGTTTAGCCCCGTTACATCTTCCGCGCAGGACGACTCGATCAGTGAGCTATTACGCTTTCTTTAAAGGATGGCTGCTTCTAAGCCAACCTCCTGACTGTCTATGCCTTCCCACTTCGTTTACCACTTAACTATATCTTTGGGACCTTAGCTGAGGGTCTGGGTTGTTTCCCTCTCGACACCGAACGTTAGCACCCGATGTCTGTCTCCCATGCTCGAACTCTTTGGTATTCGGAGTTTGCAATGGTTTGGTAAGTCTTAATGACCCCCTAGCCATAACAGTGCTCTACCCCCAAAGGTTATACATGAGGCACTACCTAAATAGTTTTCGGAGAGAACCAGCTATTTCCAGATTTGTTTAGCCTTTCACCCCTACCCACAGCTCATCCCCTAATTTTTCAACATTAGTGGGTTCGGACCTCCACGAAGTGTTACCTTCCTTTCATCCTGGCCATGAGTAGATCATCTGGTTTCGGGTCTACACCCAGCAACTCAATCGCCCTATTAAGACTCGCTTTCGCTACGCCTCCCCTACTCGGTTAAGCTTGCTACTGAATGTAAGTCGCTGACCCATTATACAAAAGGTACGCAGTCACCCCATACAGGGCTCCCACTGTTTGTATGCATGCGGTTTCAGGATCTATTTCACTCCCCTCCCGGGGTTCTTTTCACCTTTCCCTCACGGTACTTGTTCACTATCGGTCGATTACGAGTATTTAGCCTTGGAGGATGGTCCCCCCATCTTCAGACAGAATTTCACGTGTTCCGCCCTACTTTTTTCAACCCTAGTTCCACATTAAAATTTTCGCCTACGAGACTATCACTCTCTACGGTTCAACTTTCCAGAAGATTTGACTAATCCTAATGCTAAAGATTGATGGCTCATCCCATTTCGCTCGCCACTACTTTGGGAATCTCGGTTGATTTCTTTTCCTCTGGCTACTTAGATGTTTCAGTTCGCCAGGTTCGCTTCACTCACCCTATGAATTCAGGTGAGGATGACCCTTGCGGGCCGGGTTTCCCCATTCGGAGATCTCCGGATCAAAGCTTGTTTATCAGCTCCCCGAAGCTTATCGCAGATTTCCACGTCCTTCATCGCCTGTAATCGCCAAGGCATCCACCGCATGCACTTATTTGCTTGACCCTATAATTTTGAGAACTTCTTTTTCTTGATACACAACTCCAGAATTTCAAGTATTATCCAATTCTTCCGATAATATCTTATGCTTAAACAAATATTAATTTTATTAACCTAATTAATATTTAGATTTCAGCTTTTCTTAGTTCTGAATCTGTTTGATATACAATCTACTTTTAATCTACTTCTTCTATTTTTTAAAGAGCATAGTCAAAATAAACAATCAGATACGATACGAGCTTACCTCTAATGATTTTACGAGATTTCTCTCTTTTCATTAAAATTAAAACATAGTATGGTGGAGGTGAACGGGATCGAACCGATGACCCCCTGCTTGCAAAGCAGGTGCTCTCCCAGCTGAGCTACACCCCCTATTTGGTGGGTCTGGGTGGACTTGAACCACCGACCCCACGCTTATCAAGCGTGTGCTCTAACCAACTGAGCTACAGACCCATAAAGGATCCTATATTAGCACAACCTTTCGCATCGTATCTTATTTGTTTTTTTAACTTTTTAAACAACCAATAAATTGTAGGCGCTTAGCAATATTTCATTAGAAAGGAGGTGATCCAGCCGCAGGTTCCCCTACGGCTACCTTGTTACGACTTCACCCCAGTCATAACTCTCACCGTGGCAAACGCCCTCCTTGCGGTTAGACTATCTGCTTCTGGTGAAAATTACTCCCATGGTGTGACGGGCGGTGTGTACAAGACCCGGGAACGTATTCACCGCGACATGCTGATCCGCGATTACTAGCGATTCCGACTTCACGGAGTCGAGTTGCAGACTCCGATCCGGACTACGACGCGCTTTCTGAGATTAGCTCCCCCTCGCGGGTTGGCAACCCTCTGTACGCGCCATTGTATTACGTGTGAAGCCCTACCCATAAGGGCCATGAGGACTTGACGTCATCCCCACCTTCCTCCGGTTTGTCACCGGCAGTCTCACTAAAGTGCCCAACTTAATGATGGCAATTAGTGACAAGGGTTGCGCTCGTTGCGGGACTTAACCCAACATCTCACGACACGAGCTGACGACAGCCATGCAGCACCTGTGCCTCGATTCCCTTTCGGGCACTTTCACATCTCTGCAAAATTTCGAGCATGTCAAGGGTAGGTAAGGTTTTTCGCGTTGCATCGAATTAATCCACATAATCCACCGCTTGTGCGGGTCCCCGTCAATTCCTTTGAGTTTTAATCTTGCGACCGTACTTCCCAGGCGGTCAACTTCACGCGTTAGCTACGTTACCTAATCTTTAAATAGATCCGACAACTAGTTGACATCGTTTAGGGCGTGGACTACCAGGGTATCTAATCCTGTTTGCTCCCCACGCTTTCGTGCATGAGCGTCAGTGTTAACCCAGGGAGCTGCCTTCGCCATCGGTGTTCTTCCACATCTCTACGCATTTCACTGCTACACATGGAATTCCACTCCCCTCTGTCACACTCTAGTCATATAGTTTCAAACGCAATTCCCAGGTTAAGCCCAGGGATTTCACATCTGACTTATACGACCGCCTGCGCACCCTTTACGCCCAATAATTCCGATTAACGCTTGCACCCTACGTATTACCGCGGCTGCTGGCACGTAGTTAGCCGGTGCTTCTTATGTCGGTACCGTCATTCGTTGCGGATATTAGCCACAACTATTTCTTCCCGACCGAAAGAGCTTTACAACCCGAAGGCCTTCTTCACTCACGCGGCATGGCTGGATCAGGCTTTCGCCCATTGTCCAAAATTCCCCACTGCTGCCTCCCGTAGGAGTCTGGGCCGTGTCTCAGTCCCAGTGTGGCTGGTCGTCCTCTCAGACCAGCTACTGATCGTTGCCTTGGTAAGCCTTTACCTTACCAACTAGCTAATCAGGCATCGGCCGCTCTAAAAGCACAAGGTCTTTCGATCCCCTGCTTTCCTCCTCAGAGATTATGCGGTATTAGCACATCTTTCGATGCGTTATCCCCCACTTTAAGATACGTTCCGATGTATTACTCACCCGTTCGCCACTCGCCACCAGGGTTGCCCCCGTGCTGCCGTTCGACTTGCATGTGTAAAGCATGCCGCCAGCGTTCAATCTGAGCCAGGATCAAACTCTTCAGTTAAATTTAATTCTATTTGCTCAGCTTTTAGTATATATTTAGCATTAACATACTAATCACCTTGTATACTCTTAGTTATTAATTTGTTAACCAAATCAATAATATTTACTAAGCGCCTACATTTATTGGCTGTTTATTTTTAAAGAGCTTGTTGCTTTCGTTTTTTATTTCGTCTCAAGCAACAGAGAAACGAATTATACAGACCCTAATTTTTTCGTCAAGCTTTTGAATCATTTTTTTGCAAAAAGATTTTTCAATCAGCGAACATAACAAGCTTAAATTCATTATTTGTTTGCAAATTCAATGAATTATATGCCAATCAAAAAATTTACAGCTTATTGTTTCATCTTTACACCTTGTTACTACTTTGCAAAGATTAATTGAGTTCGCTACCAGATAATGCGATACCCCCTGACACCCTGCATAAAATCAATCTATGTATAGCTTTTTGGTTAGTGCTATAAATTAGATTAGATAGCCGACTTTCTCTCCGAATGCTATTCCCCCTTAACTTCCAGAGTAATAATTAATTCTCGCTCAGTAACTGGCCAGATCAACTTTAATTTGACTGCCTGCATGATCTTTTCATAGCCTCCTTCCGATTGAGATACGGAAAAGTGAGGCTGCGCATATAATCTGATTGGAACAGACGTACTAATCAACAATGCACCTTGTAGAACAACATCTTCCATTGCAATGTTAGTTACATCAGCTAAATCCAGAACTCGTCCAAAACCGCCCAACACCGTCGATTCATCTTTAACATAACATCCACCTGAGCCATCGCAACTGGGCATAGCTAAATTGATCTCGGTTTCCATATGACCCGCCAAATTCCCAGACAAGTCATATGAAACTAAAATACGGTTGCCAGAAAGCTCTAATTCCTTAACTACTTGACATTGATCAGTTTTGGACACGAAACGGATACGACACTCATCATGTGATTCGAGCTGATAAATCAGCGATACCCTGTTTAGGCTGTCATAAAATAAGTTTTGCGCATGGATGTCAATCTCTAAGTCAGAAAGGGTAATTTGATCCTTGAAATTGATCCGATCATGCGCAGACACAATTCCTGCACTGTTATGTTTTGGTATTTCATGCGCATCTGGTTGTATTTTGCAGTAGTAATGCTCTATTTGGCGACGCAGCGTGTCACCAAAATTATGCTTAAGCAGATAGGCATCAAATTCACATATGCTCGCACTTCCATCGAGTTTAGCTACAACCTGGAGCATTCCATTATGCAAATAAGCCTCTTCCACACCGTCCAGATCAGTGTCTTCGATAAAAAAAGCAGGGCGTGGCGCACAGGCATCCAGCAAAGCTTCCAATTCGACAATATTATTGTATATAGCTCGTCGTAGGTGAGGGAGATACAGACCACCAAATAAGCCATGCCAATAAGCATCATTGGCCTGTGCTGCATACAGTTTTTGTCGCATCGCATTAGTAGACTGTGTTACTGGCAGCGCAGCAAAACGGGCAGAAAGGGATAGCATACGCTTGTGCATCCAGTTCGATTCGGGATAGCGAGTAAAAAAGTTTTTCCAGATACCCCCTCGTAGAAACGATTTATTATGTTCATACCAGCCAGCTGCTTTTGCCTGGGATACCAGATCAGTATAAGCATTAGCTGGCCCAGCAGGGAGCGTCCACTCATTCATCTCAATGTAGGAGGTAGTCGGCAGATAAATTATTCCATGAGATTTTTCTAAAGCATGATAATCATGATAATGCCGAGGAAAAATTTTGGGAGAAGCAAGTACGCCCTGAATAAATTGCTCAAGCCAGCCATTCTCATATACCCACTGATAGGTCTCAGGCCAGATGCCAAATTTCTCGATGTCGTCAAAATAAACAGCGGCAATACCTTTGTTTGTCGTTGAGTTTTCAACCAGGGACTCGATATACGCCACCGCTTCATGCACTGGAGAAAAAGGTAGCTTATAGCGAAGTGTTTCAGAAATAGGAAAAAGATCCAGCACGCGACCGTCTTCTTCAGTGGTAAAAAAACCACTGAGCTCCGCTTTGGTTTTACCTGCGCAAATAAAATGATAATCATCTACGATTGCATAGCGAATACCACAGTCTACCAGCGCGGGCACTACTGTTGATTCCCATACTCGCTCGGTCAGCCAAGCACCCTGAGGACGCTGCCCGAATCTGTTCTCTAACTTCCTGGAAAAAGTCTCGATTTGCCCGATACGATCCCGATTGGGAATAACTGCTAATATTGGTTCAGTTTCTCCCGCACCGAAAAGCTCCACTTGTCCCCGCATGACCATATCACGTAACAAAGCCATATCAGCGGGGTAATGCTCAAACAGGAAATCAAGTAACCATCCTGAAAAATGGAGAGCAAACTTAAAATCTGGATAGCGATACAAAACCTGTAAAAAAGGCCTATAGCAACGCACATGTGCATCGACCAAAACTTCAGAAAAATTACCAACCGGCTGATGCGCATGAACACCAAATAGTAAAGATATAGACTGAGACATCACTAAATTTCACTCATTCTGTGCTAGGGATAATTTGAAGCTCCTAAACTATATATTTCTTATTTTTATTAAAATAATTTATATATTTGGAGCCCATTCTTTTCAACTTAACTAGACTTACGATGAACGCCGCATCGTTTCAATCACTCCAGTATATCGTCCACCACGGCTGATAGGCTCAAGCACGATTGCGGGCACAGGCAGTTTCAGCAAACGATAGAGGTTGGCAAGATTTTTGCGAAACAGTTGATCAAAGCTAGCAACTGTCTGTGGAGAGTTATAATCACCAAACCACCAGAACCAGTCCGAACTCTCACATGATGCAAGCTGTTGTTCTGCCAATAATTTCTCTTCATCCGTCAGACGCCCGCTCTTCATTACAAGATCATAACTCTGTTTAGCCGCACACAATAGATCCCAGGCTAAATTTTTATCATGATCACCTATCCAAGTTGAAAAAGTGCCGTAAACCCAGCTTCCTGCTGCTAGCGCAGGTAAAATTTTGGTTTCAGCCTGCGTATAAGTTAAATTCACAATATAGTCACGATAAGTCGTTGTTTGAATGAACGAGTGATTTTCAAGTAAATCGTAAAGATCAGTAAGAAAATAGTAACCATTATAAGGATAAGATTCCCAAGCATTTTCACCATCGAGAATGACACTTACAATTGGATACGTAACCGCTTGCACCTCCTGATGAATTTTTTCAAGCGTATGAACAAAATTCTCTGCTGCATCGCGTCCAAACCATTTTGAGTATTCGAATCCGATCATATCGGATAATTTGTCATCACGAAAAAAACAAAATATCCCTTTTTTTTCATCCGATACCCGGTAGGGACGGTAAAGATAGTTACCCCGATCTGGTAAAGATTGATCCGGATACGATTTATGCAAGCTGTTAACCAATACACCCTCACCACTGGCGCTCCACTGGCAGTCCAATTCCATGAAGATATCCAGCAGAGCTTTTGACATGGCCCCCTCAGCAGGCCAGATACCCGCAGGCTGCATATGGAAGCGCCGCTTGTGACTATTGATGGCTGTTTTTACATGAAACGTAACGCGTTCACGCCCCCCTGGATAGATTGCATTCGAAGGTAAAGTAGCATCAGGAAGACTATCACGAGCTGACGAGAAATCAATCAGTAAGGGGGCCAGCGGATGAAAATGAGGCGTAGTTGATAATTCGATTTGACCCTTGGCAGCAAGTTCACGGTAACGTGGAATCAATTCCTGGATAAGTTTTCCAATAAGATTGAATAATTGCAATCTATCTGCATAGCTGAAATTTTTACCTTGCGTCATGAGCTTTACCACGATCTCATGACTTCGCCGCACACTTTCCCCCATCCATGCAAGGTGGTACCACGTTAACAAATCAGCCAGGTACTGACCGGAAACATAGATTAAATCCTTATCCCCGTGCCCTTTCAACATATCGTACAAATCACGCAAATGTTGATAGGGTGGGTAAGGTTTCAACATGGTGGCATGATTGCTCTGAAAGCAGCTATTCAATATAGCCAAGCGTTCATTTACCGTGATCCTATTCAGATCAGGAATAGCAAGTAAGCGCAATAATGGATCCCGTATTTTTTTCTGTGTAAACTGCTGAGCATAATCTTCAATTTGATCCAGCAATATTGGCACAAAATTGACGATCGCTTTGACACGAGGATGTTGTTCGAGATGATGCGCCATGTCAGTGTAATCTTTGATTGCATGCAGATATACCCACGGCAGCACAAATTCACCTGTTTCATGGTCCCGATAATCGGGTTGGTGCATGTGCCATAGTAAAACGAGATTCAGTGGTTTCATGACCTAAAAGCAGATTGTCTAATTACTTAAAAGAAATCTAAATACATGAGTAAGGGCAATATATTGGCACATTCCATAGTATACAATGCCTATTCTGCTACCATGATAATGAGCTCAGGCTTGCATTACCTTCTACTACCCCCCTCTTTTTAGATTTTCTTTAACGAATATAGTGTATGCTTTGACCTAGCATTTCCGGCGTAATGAGTGTTATCCCCTTTTTTGTTACATAGAATCGCTTACTATCTTCTTCTGGATCGAATCCAACTTTCAATCCTTCGGGTATGACGCAGTTTTTTTCAACGACTACTCGCTTCAAATGTACGTGCCGACCTATGTCTACATTGGGGAGCACGACCGAGTCCTCGACGACCCCATAACTGCGAACTTGAACATTGGAAAATAATAATGAGCGACGAATAGTTGCACCACTAATAATACAACCTCCTGAAACCATAGAGTCAAGTGCATGCCCTCGTCGATCCTCATCATCAAAAACAAATTTAGCAGGCGGCAATTGTTCTTGGTAGGTCCAGATCGGCCAGTCTTCATCATATAGATTCAGATCAGGCGTTACTGTCGTAAGATCAATATTGGCTTCCCAGTATGCATCCACTGTTCCCACGTCGCGCCAGTAAGGAACACCTGCAGCCATATTGACACAACTGCTCTGGAAGCTATGCGCATAAACACGATGATTGCTGACCAGGTATGGAATTAAATTTTTACCAAAATCGTGCGAGGATTGACTATCATCGTGATCGCGAATCAATTGCTCAAACAGAAATGAAGCATTAAAGAGGTAAATACCCATACTAACCAATGCACGATCTGGCTGTCCTGGCATGGGTGCGGGATTGTCTGGTTTCTCAGTAAAATTAGTAACATGCCATTTATCGTTTACAGCCATAACCCCAAAAGCAGAGGCTTCTTCCAGCGGCACTTCCAAGCAAGCAACAGTAATGTCCGCTCCTCTTTCTACATGCTCGGCAAGCATTCTACTGTAATCCATTTTATAAACATGATCGCCACCTAATATCAGAACATAATTAGGATCATGATAACGCAAGATATCAAGATTCTGAAAAACAGCATCTGCGGTACCTTGATACCAGGTTTCTTCAGTTCGCTGCTGCGCTGGAAAAAGCTCAACATATTCTTTGAATCGCCCATCAAGAAAACTCCAGCCGCGCTGGATATGGCGAATCAGACTCTGCGCTTTGTATTGAGTAAGAACTCCAATACGCCGCACACCCGAATTGACACAATTGGACAGTGGGAAATCTATAATGCGGAATTTACCGCCAAACGGAACCGCTGGTTTAGCACGCCAGTCTGTTAGATGATGCAAACGGCTGCCACGTCCGCCTGCCAGTATTAATGCAAGCGCATTATGTGTAAGCATTCAATATCTCCCGATCTGAGAAGATCCATCTACTTGACAAGGGTAACCAATACATCAATCGCAACGCGGGCAACCCACCATAGAAAATAAAATAATCTAGTAAATGTTACATATTTACCACGATCAAGCTTCGCTACTTTAAAATATGAGCTGTAATATGTAATCTATTGTATTTATACGATCTCATCTTACTGGATCTTAATTGTCATTTCCAGACATAACGGCCTCTTGTTCTCTTGTTAGTTACGATTTAAGCCTATGAAATCTGAACTTGTACATATAAATACCGATTCATTGCGAGAAGCATTGCTGGCCGCACGATTACATAATCCATTTGATTATCTGGGCCTGCATAAGGAGCAGGATGATGAGTTGGTAGCAAGAGTATTTCAGCCTTATGCTGCCAATGCATGGATCCAGACAGCCAATGGTTTTGAGTCAATGAGGCGGATACAGGATGACGGTATCTTTGAATGGCGTGGCAAAACACTTCCGGTACGCCCCTATCTCCTGCGGATCGAAGAAAATACTCCAATGGGAGCTGTGCGTGAATTATATGATGCCTATGCTTTTCCTTTGCAAATTTCCGATCATGATTTGTATTTATTCAATGAAGGCAATCTGCACCAGGCTTATCGAACCTTGGGTGCACATCCAGTAGCCATTGATGGAATTGCTGGTATCCGCTTTGCAGTCTGGGCACCCAATGCTGAACGGGTCAGCATAGTGGGTGATTTTAATCGTTGGGATGGGCGAATACATCCGATGGCTGTTCATCCTCATAGTGGCGTATGGGAACTATTTATTCCTGGCTTACCGAGTGGCACCCTTTACAAATATGAGATTCGCAATCGTGATACTGGCGAGATCCTGATTAAGACAGATCCTTACGCAAATTACCATGAGTTGCGCCCCAGCAATGCAGCCCGTACTCCACTGGCAGAAAATTTTGTTTGGCAGGATGCAGACTGGCTGCAAAAACGTGCTAACTGGGACTGGCTACATGCGCCGCTGAATATCTATGAAATCCATGCAGGTTCATGGAAGCGGCATCCAGATGGACGTTTCTATACCTATCGTGAGCTTGCCCAGCACTTGATCCCCTATCTACTCGAAATGGGTTATTCACATGTTGAATTATTGCCGATATCAGAGCACCCACTCGATGAATCCTGGGGCTATCAGACAACAGGTTATTTCGCAGTAACAAGTCGTTATGGTTTACCAGAAGATTTTAAATTTTTTGTCAACGCTTGTCATCAAGCAAACATCGGAATTATCCTGGACTGGGTGCCAGCCCATTTCCCACAGGATACCTTTTCCTTAGCCCGCTTCGACGGCACTGCCCTGTACGAACATGAAGATCCTCGTCTGGGATTTCATCAAGACTGGGGAACATTTATCTTCAATTACGGGCGCAATGAAGTGAAATCATTTTTACTATCGAGCGCACATTATTGGTTAAATGTATTCCATCTCGATGGATTACGCGTTGATGCGGTAGCTTCAATGCTCTACCTCGACTACTCACGCAAAGCAGGAGAATGGTTACCCAATAAATACGGTGGCCGGGAAAATCTCGATGCGATAGATTTCCTGCGCGAGTTAAATATCATGGTACATGAAGAGTTTCCCGGTGCAATCACTTTAGCGGAAGAATCTACCGCCTGGCCAGCAGTATCACGCCCCACTTACGTAGGCGGATTAGGGTTTTCCATGAAATGGAACATGGGCTGGATGAATGACACGCTCACTTATATGAAATTTGATCCTATCCACCGTCGCTATCACCACAATGAGCTGACTTTCAATCAACTATACGCCTACACCGAAAATTTTGTATTGCCATTATCACACGATGAAGTGGTGCATGGCAAAGGCTCCTTGTTAGCCAAAATGCCGGGAGATGCCTGGCAGAAATTTGCCAACTTGCGTTTGTTGTTTACCTACCAACTGACTTGTCCTGGCAAAAAGCTTAATTTCATGGGGAACGAGTTTGCTCATGGATCTGAATGGCAAGTTAGTAAAGGGCTTGACTGGAATTTGCTAGAACATGAGTTTCATCGTGGCGTAAAGATGGCTTTGCATGACCTGAACCATCTTTATATGAATACACCCGCATTGCATCAGCTTGATTTTTTCGCGGAAGGGTTTAGCTGGATTGATTGTCATGATGCAGATCAATCTGTAATTAGCTATCTGCGCCGCGCGCAGGATGGTTCGTTTAGGCTGATCGTATTAAATTTTACGCCAGTGCCGCGCGTGAAATACCGTATTGGTGTTCCTTTTAGCGGCTCCTACCAAGAAATATTTAATAGTGACTCTATTTATTATGGCGGCAGTAATATAGGAAATGCTGGCTGGATTATCACGACTGGAGAATCCTGGTTGGACTTTGCAGATTCCCTCATGATCACTCTGCCACCATTAGCCGGGATTATCTTGGCGCCGAGTAATGCTTAAACAGCCTTGCACCTCCCAATCTGTCGATTTAGAGTAGCAGCGATCTACATCCACAACAGCACCACGAACAAATAGGATTTGTTTAGGGTTAATTTGCATTATCTACAGAAACAAAAATTGCGCTTAGCAGGCTATTGAAAAACGTATTCGAGACAGTCGATGATAGGCAAAAACAGGCAAAAAAAAGCGGAGTTTATACCTGATAAATGAGCATTTTGAACCTGTTTTTAACACCGCAGCGGCAACGTAGATAGTTTTTCAACAACCTGTTAGAACACTTGACTTCAGTTTTTCAATGCATTAATCCATTTGCTATACAATCGATCAGCAATAGTATTCAGTAGCGGCACACGAAACTCCAGATCCATTTGCATTGCCTCAGCTGGTTGCACTGCGGGACTTGCCAGGTTCTGTGCAATTTCTGCCGCATTGACTTTACTCCAGTTACGCACCATTTCTTCAGTCATCTCCACATGGCACTGCATCCCCAGATGAATTCCTAATGCAAATGCCTGATTTTGGCAATAAACGCTGGAAAGCAGCAACGCTGCTCCAGCAGGCAAAGAAAATGTTTCACCATGCCAATGAAATGATTCAAATTCCTTTAAATCTCCTAACCACTCGTGGGCAACTGGATTATCTGCCACGCTGACTTTTCCCCAGCCTAGTTCTTTGATAGGGTTCGCCTCAACGATACCTCCTAACGCTTTGGACATGAGTTGCCCACCTAAACAATGCCCCAATACAGGTACATCATGAATTACCGCTTGCTTGATCAAAGCAAGTAATGGCTCAATCCAGGGCAGGCTATCGTTGACGCTCATGGGGCCTCCCATCAGAACCAACCCACTGAATGGATGAATATTGACAGGAAGATGCTTTCCCTGGTCGATGCTAATTAGCTGCCAGGGAATATGATTGTTATCAAGAAATGTGGCAAAATAACCAGGTCCTTCGATAGGGGAAAATCTAAAGATTGCAACTGATTTCATGGCAATAACCTTTCTGGCGATAACAAATCTTGTACTGCTAATTGTAACTTTTTTCCATTGAGTTCTTTCTTCTGATTGTACTTTTAAATGCTTTTGTGTACTGGAACAGGCATACGCACTTTTTTCAAATTCAAATTAATCGATCGCTATTCACTTTTCAATCAGGTTGACAGACCAAGAGGAATAACACTCTGTTTTTCCATTCTTTTAATCAATAGTTATGACAATAAACAATACCACGTTTTCTGATTTAGTTCGTTTAGAGCAATTGCGCCACATTGAAACGAGCAAAGCAGAAGCACTGTCATACGCAAGCATCGCTGACATGGAAAGCCATGCTGCTTCTAATTTCAATTACACTGTTTTTCTAAAACGGTTAACAAGCCGTGCTCGGCGCTTGATTCAGGACAATGCGCTAGCCATAACATTACAACATCCTCAAAAATTGTTTATTCGTGCCAGCCGAATAAGTTTGATGGTCGCGGCAATTCTGGGAGCATTGGCAGCGGGTAATGCAGTTGGCGAGTCTTCCACGCTGAACATATACTGGTTATTAGCGGTTTTGCTTGGCTTTAATTTGATTTCCATCATGCTGTGGATGGCAGGCATTTCATTTAATTTACAAGGATTGAGCGCAGGGGTTGTCGCTCAGCTGACTTGCTGGTTACCTTATCGACATAAGGAAAAGGAAAGTGATTCGATTGCTTCACTTGCCGCACGCGGCTGGTGGGAAACCAATTTAACTGGTACAGTCGGCAAATGGCGTATCAGTGTCCTCACTCATCAATTTTGGCTGACTTATCTAGCGACTGGCCTAGTCTTACTAGTGCTGCTCATGATGGCGAAGCAATACGACTTTATTTGGGGAACCACATTACTGCCGGAAAGTAGCTTTCCTGAACTGACTCAATGGCTGAGTAAGCCTATGGAATTTTTGGGGTTGATTCCTCCCGACAGCTACCAGATTGCAGCAAGCCGGGTTGGTGCAGTTTTCCAAGATGCAGAGACAAGAGGTGCTTGGGCCAAATTTTTGCTGGGAGCCTTATTGCTCTACGGCATTCTACCTCGCCTCATATTGCTGCTAGTTTCTATGATGATGCAAAAACTGGCTGAACATCGTTTCAAGCTGGATCTTTATTTGCCTTACTATATAACGTTACGACAACGCTTAATGGCGCACGAATTTGAGTCTATCGTCATCGATGCAGACCCTAATATAGTAATAGAAAAAAAGATTACTCCCCGACAAGCTGGCCAGGGAATACCGCAGAATGCACTCGCAATTGGGATTGAGCTTGATGATCATATCGTTTGGCCAAATGGTATGAACTGTAGCAAAAATGTCATTGATCAGACGTCGTTTTCGGAAGCAACTAACATCATCAAAAAATCTGATAGTGCGTTGCTGATTGGTGTGGCCGCTCATCGCCTGCCAGATAGAGGCGTGCAGCGGACCATCAGGGAGTTGATTACCCATACCTCAGGGGGGGTCTGGCTGATTTTATTGCGTAGCCGCGCAGCCATTCCCGTTGCAGACACACGCAAAATCGCATGGTTCCGAACGGCTGAGGCATGCGCTATTTCCGCTGAATGCGTCATCACTCAATAATCATGAAAGCAGCAAACGAGACATCACACCAGGATATTCACTCATTGCTAAATGTTGCAGTTGTAGGTCACACTAATACCGGTAAGACCTCGCTGATTCGCACCATGCTGCGAAGCACTCAATTCGGTGAAATTGAAGATGGTGCAGGAACTACTCGCCATGTAGAACGGGCAACTATTTTTGCTGATAATGAAGCCATATTGAATTTACATGACACCCCGGGCATTGAGGATTCTCATGCGTTGTTAAGGCAACTTAAATCGATCAGCGCGCAGCATAAATCGCTTTCACCAGTTGAAATATTGGAAAAGTTTATTGCAGCTACGACTATCGATGATCCGTTAGAGCAAGAAGCTAAGGTCATCAGGCAAATATTACGCAGTGATGTCTTATTGTACATTATTGATGTGCGCGAGCCTGTATTGGAAAAATATCTGATTGAAATCGAGATACTCACCAAGGCCATGAAACCCATCATCCCGGTTTTCAATTTTATTGCTGACCATACAGCAGAGCTCGCCATCTGGCGAAAAAAACTGGCCGCTTTTAATATTCACGCTTCACTAGAATTCGATACAGTTGCTTTTTCTTTTGAAGCAGAGAAACGGTTGTATCAGAAAATACAAAGCCTGGTGGAATTACACTATGATCGATTGCAGAAACTCATCAATTACCGCGCCAAGGTATGGGATCAACTCTGCCTATCTGCAGCTAAACGCATCGTTGAGCTAATTGTGTCCGTTGCCTGCTATCGGGAAAGTAAACGGAGCCAGAGCGATAGTAGTACAAATTCAATCGCCGTCCAAAAATTAAAGGATTTTGTAAGAAAATCCGAGCAAAGCTGTTTAAGGGATTTGTTAACCATTTTTAATTTCTCAGAAAAAGATATTGCTCTCCAAAAAATTCCTGTAAGCAATGGCCAATGGCAGCTTGATATATTCGCCCCCGGCGTACTCAAAGCTTATGGTCTTGATGTTGGCAGCGCTGCACTCAAAGGTGCAGCAACAGGAGCAGGAATTGATCTGATGGTGGGTGGATTAAGTTTAGGAGCAGCCACTGCCCTGGGCGCGATTGCTGGCACTGGTTGGTCAACATTCAAACGCTACGGCAAGGAAATCAAAGCCAAAATTCAAGGTACACAATGGTTGTGTGTTGATGAAAATACGCTGCAGATACTCTATCTCCGTCAACAGCAATTGTTGTCAAAACTGATGCATCGCGGTCATGCTGCTTACCATGTAGACCAGATCGATACTGCTACTGTATCTACTTCAGAAAAATTACCCAGTAACTGGCTCGACATTATTAGTACCCTGCAACAAAATCCGGCATGGTACAAATCTTCTACCTCTCGAAATCAAGATCCACAATATCAAAATATTGAAGCCAAGCTGATCAATACCTTGCTAGCTAACGGGTAAGCCCACCCTGAACTCGTTAAGAAACATGCAGCGGCAAGCCTTCAAGAGCATGGCACATGGAACGCACTGACACCGCCAAGATAACTCACAGTCATCTTATATTTGAAGAAATCCGGTAGATTCAGCTTTCATTCAGGATCTGCTCGATAAGATGACAATCAGTATCGTGCATAACGAATCCATCTCGATTGCTAGCAATTGAACCCAGCATAATGAGAATCACTAAATAATGTTTAATTTGATCATTAATTTTGTTTAACCCGGATATTTCGCCAGGTCGGCCTGGCGGAATATCCAGGTTAACTCCATTAAACTCAAATAAAGATTGCTATGAAAAGATTCAGACTGATTTGTATGACTATCGCCTTGGTTGGATTGGTATCGGCAGCTCCGGTATGGACCGCTGACAGAGAAAATGCCGACTTTGACGGTGGTGATTTCGGAGGTGATTTTGATGGCGTTGGTGATTCTGGAAGTGACTACGGGGGCAGCGATTTTGATGCCGGTGGTGATTTTTGGAGTGATTTCGGTGGGAATGATTTCAGAGGTGACTTTGACCAGAATGAAGACTTTGCAGATAATTTTGAGCAACCAAACGATTCTGCGGTAGACAATGACGCTCGCTATGATCTTGGGTCTGCTCAAAGCGAAGGGTTCTCCCAGGAAAAAACCTTAATTCAAGACAATCAATCTACCGAGTTCGATCAGCCCCCTAAGGAAGGTGAGCTTGTTCAGGGTGATTTTCAGGATGATTTATATGCTGGAGCGGCTAAGACTGACGAATCTGCCCAGGTTGACCAAGCATCTCAGGATGGTAAATTTACCCAACCAGCTCAATCTCCTCAAAGTGACGAATCAACTCAAACTAGTCAACCTGGTCAGGAAACTGGAGCCACACAGGATGATCAATTAACACAAAATGATGAATCTGCTCCAGTCAATCAAGCTGCTAATGGAGATGGCTCCACCCAGAATGATCAGCCTACACAGAGAGGGGAATCGACTCAGTCAGAGCTATTAACGCAAAAGGGTGACACCACACAAATAGTCCAGCCTACCCAGGAAGGTGAGTCAGTTCAGGTAGATCAATCCATCCAAACCAATGTTGTTGCTACGGGTGATTCCTTGACCCAGAACATTAATATCCAAAACGTTCAATCGGTTCAAAATGATGGATTTAGTCACGGTATTTGGCATGGCCATCATCATGAACATCACCATCATCATGATTTTGATATTGGATTTGGGCTAGGTGTCGGCCTAGGATTGGGACTTGATCCTTTTTATTCTTTTACTCCTTTCAGCGGCTTTGGTTATTATGGATATGATGGCTTCGCGCCTTATAGTGGTTTTGGTTTCTACCGTGGTTTCGATTCTTTTGGAGGAATTGGTTTTTATAGTAGTTATGTTCCTTTTGGTTATGTTGGCTCTGGTCCCTATAGCCATTTTGGCTACTATCCGTTAGGTGGTTTCCCTGCAGTAGTTGCCGCGCCGGTATTGCCAATAACCATGATCAGTGCACTGCCCGGCAAATCGACTTATATGCAGCAACAAAATGTCCCACAATCTGCTCCTGAGCCAAAAACCAATTACTGGCACTATTGTCGAAATCCAGAAGGGTATTACCCTTATGTCAGAAAGTGCCCTGATGGCTGGGTAAAAATTCCTCCAGAGCCTTCTTAATCAAATCATAAAGGAAATCTAGTTATGTCTAGAATTGCCAAATTCTCCATGCTGCTGCTACTTACGCTGCTAGCAGCATGTGTTCACATACCGACGGGACCAAGTGTAATGGTCTTACCCGCTGCAAATAAAACCTTTGATCAATTTAGATCTGATGACTCTTCCTGTAGACAATTTGCCAGCGAACAAGTCAGTGGTCAAACACCACGCCGCGCGTCCATATTGAGTGGCGTAGAAACCGCCGCTGTTACAACTGCATTAGGCGCCATCGCAGGGGCTGCTTTTGGAGGTGGGCGAGGTGCTGCAATTGGTGCAGGGGGTGGCTTATTAGCGGGAGGATTGGCTGGAAGCAGTGCTGCCCAATCTTCAGGAAATATCAATCAACAGCGCTACGATACAGCTTATATGCAGTGCATGTATGCCAATGGTCATCACATTCCCTCCCCAGGACGCTTTGTCAATGAAGGATACCCAAGCAGTAGTGGCAGGCCGACACCTCAGCGCGCTCCTTCGGGCAGCTATCCACCTCCGCCTCCAGGTAGTCCGCCACCGCCCCCTCCTGACTAAATTTAGTTAATGATACTACTTCAAACGTAAATAAGGAGAACCATGAAATAAACTCATAGCGTAAATAGCGTAGTTAGTTGGATTCAGAATCTTTTAACTTTTTAGGAGAAATTAGGAGAAAGTATGAAAAATATGTTTTTATCATCAAGTCTTGTCGTTATAGGTTCAGTTTTATCCATGTCGAGTCACGCTGATCCTATGGCAGTATTTAAAGGACAAGCTATTTTTTTGACAGCTAACAATAGTCTCACTGTTATGCCGGATTCACCCGCTCAGCTATCCTGCCGCTATGACGAAGTTAATAACGTTTTTATTTCAGCTTCTACCACTACTCCCTCTAGCGTACGAATTCCAGGCGCATTTGATGTAAAAGTAGTAGGGAATGATGCCTATGTAGCGACTTCAACTTTAGTAAATGATGTTCCAACTACAAATTATGTTAAATACAATGTAAGTGCCTGCTTACCCGAGGGATCGTTTACTCCTTCCATAGTTCGCGCTGATCTCTCTGCGGGTAAAATGACCATACCTTGCGTTCTAGCTGATGGTCATGAATATAGAGTCGAAATGGATCAACGCGGTAATTCCATGAACTGGGAAGTGACTTTTGCAGAACCAGGCTGTCAATAATCGCATTCACTGTTAGTAACAACCCGCTCGGTGGGCGGGTAGTTTACAACCCCGCCCACCTCCATAAATAGGCACATTAACCATCATTCTTGTGCTCTCTCTTCTTCTGAAAAAGCTATTCTGAAAAGCCAGTCATGCATGAACCATACCCTATATTATCAATCAAATTTTTGCCGAGCTTATTTCAAAAAATGAGGATCTCCCATGAAAAGACGTACTTTACTGGAAAGGTTGGTTGCATTGACAACATTGCCTTTTCTATCATCCTATTCACGAGAGTTAGTTGCTGAACAACACAGGAGCACGAAAATTAAAATCGATCCGATAACCGTTACTCCCCTCAATAAACCGCACGAAGAATGGCGCCCCTTATTGTCACCAGAGACTTACCGAGTATTGTTTGAAGAAGACACGGAGCGCCCTGGAAGCAGTCCTCTTAACAAAGAATACCGTGAGGGTACCTATATTTGTGCCGCCTGCTATTTACCATTATTCGAGAGCAAACATAAATATGATAGTGGTACCGGATGGCCTAGTTTTACCCAGCCCATTTCTGGCCATATGGGTACCAAACGTGATTTCATGCTGATCTGGCCTCGCACTGAGTATCACTGTGCACGCTGCGGAGGACATCAGGGCCATGTTTTCGATGATGGTCCACCGCCACGCGGAGAACGCTGGTGTAATAATGGATTAGCGCTACGGTTCATCCCTAAAGAAGAAGCGCTCCCTGAACTCAGGGAGTAAAACATGAAAGTCATAAAAGAGTTAACGAAATTATATGGAAAGAATTGCCGATGGGCAGGCATGTGGCTATTTTTAATATTGGCTACCCTTGCTGGCTGCCAACAGTCGAATCGTATTGATCTAACCGATACTGACACTCAACTCCCAAACCAAGCTGAAGAAAAGGGGCTAGAGATCGCCATCTTTGCGGGAGGGTGTTTTTGGTGTACAGAAGCAGATTTTGATAAAGTTCCTGGTGTGGTCAAGACCATTTCGGGATATGTCGGTGGCACAGTAACAAACCCTACTTACGAGCAGGTTAGCAAAGGAAAAACCGGCCACGTCGAAGCCGTGCAGATATATTTTGATCCAACCAAAACCAGTTACGCAAAATTGCTTGCTGCTTACTGGCCGACGATTGATCCGCTAACAGCGGGTGGTCAGTTCTGCGATGTCGGCTCACAATATCGCAGTGCAATTTTTTATCGTGACGCTCATCAACACATGCAGGCTGAAGCATCCAAGTCTGCACTCATTGCTTCCGGTCGCTTTGATCAACCTATAGTAACCGAAATATTACCTGCCACAACATTCTATCCTGCGGAGGAATATCATCAAGATTTCTACCTCAAGAATCCTATCCGTTATTCATACTACCGCAGCAAATGTGGTCGCGATGCGCGTCTTGCCCAATTATGGGGAAACCAATGATAAGCCGATAAAATTGGCCATTTAGCAGCAATAACTAGAGAATTCTTGTATAAAACATCACTTCTGGGCGATATATAATTCCTATTTGAATATCTAATGTACCTGATCTCCAGAACTAACCTGTTTATTAAACAGCATTATCCATGTCTTCCTCAAAACACGATCATACAACAGCTGGCTCCCTCAATTCGCTTCTAGAATGGAATCTGGAGCAATGGCAGCAAGCATGTCCTTCCATTCAGGAAATCGAAATTCCTGATAAACATTTCCTCTATCGCCAAGGAGAAAGTTGCGCTGGTTTCTTCTGGATAAAAGCAGGAATCGTTAAGCTTACTTACCTCACGGCCCAGGGCAATGAGCTAACACTTACTTTATTACAGTCAGGGGATGTCATCGGACAACTGCAGCACGGTTGTGCTAATCCAGCCATGGAAGAAAGCGCGCAGGCTCTGGGAAAAGTCTTGTTCTATCGGATCGAATACGAAGATTTCAAAAAATTGATTTATCGCTGGCCTGAGTGGTCATGGTCTGTTTTCAAGGCAATGTCTAACCGTCAGCAACAAATTGAACGAAAACTCCGCACTATTCTTACCCAGCCAGTTGACAAACGTGTTATTGCAACACTCCTGGAACTTGCTCAATTATTTGGAACACGATGTAGCCATGGATATTCACTGGAAATTTTCCTCACTCAGCAGGAGCTGGCAGATTTAGTAGGTGCCAGCCGTTCCGTAGTCAGTACAATCATGAATGAATTCAGAAATCGAGGAATACTGAACTATACCCGCGAACAAATTTGTATTAACGATGCAGCATTGATCAATGCACAATTACTTGATTAAATTCATTTGCTGCGAAACTTACTAAAACGACTGTTATCTAGCTAACAGACATTGACAAGGGCGTTACAGTAAAGTGCTGGCTGTTACCAACCAACAATGAAAGGAACAGCAAAATGAAAATAATTTCACCACGTAACCATGGCTATTTAGATTTCCTGACAGTCGTTATATTTTTACTGGCGCCCACCTTATTAGGTTTAAGCGAAATACCCGCAATGCTTGCATATGGGTTGGCTGCGGTTCATCTTGCTGTTACCTTGGTTTCCGGTTTTCCCTTTAGTGCCATCAAGCTAATTCCCTTTACTCTGCAAGGCTGGATTGAGCGTATAGTCGGACCAGTATTGGTCGCTATTCCCTTCATCCTGGGTTTTTCTGATGAGTCTCTCGCTCGAAATTTTTATATTGCCGTGGGAATTATTATTATTGTGGTAGGATTACTGACAGACTATCGAGGAGAAAATCGCTCATATTTTGCGGGTAAAGAAGAGTAATTTTCTAAAGAAAGCTATTAGCAGGATAAGAAATAAGCATAGGCACCACAGCCAGATAGAAATGCCTACGTAAAACGCAGAGAGCACCAGGATTCAAACCTCGAATGCTTTTTAAGCACATTTCTGGAGAAAGTGTTATGCCTATGCAAGCCGTTACTTTGATACGGTTCTTACTGATTATTTGCGCAATGCTGTTTATTATTCCAATCAAACCAGCTGAAAGCGCCTCGCCATCTCTCTTTTACTCTGTTCTACCCTTGAACCATAGTAAAAAAGACTGCTTGAATCGAGCATACACAGCGGTTGCTGCTGCAGTAACAGGACAAATCCTCGAGCGTGCGGATGATGTTGCGCTTGTTAACAATGACTATAACCTGGTCGTGCATTGCCGGCGAACTGCTGATAAAACGAGTTTTGTTACGATTATTGTTAGCCACCAATCAAGTTTCCAGGAAGCTAAAGAACTGGTCTTGAATATCCAGCATGGAATGGAAACCGGATCAATCAAATGAATCCGCTAACTGGAGAATTCTTACCTAGCAGGCCATAGTGCTACGCCTTGTACAAAATTTACCCTACTATCGCTTTTAGATGAACTATAAAGTCTAAGTGCTTCTTACTCTTTCCAATCCTGTTTCAACTGCCTCTTTGTTATTCCCTAATATCGTCACACGAAAATCAAAAAGACTCATGTGAAATTTGCGGGGAACAATTTTAGTTTTACCTTAACCCTTATCAATTCAAAAAGTTTCCTGCTCTTGTTTTTTTAAGCATTTTCCTGAGATCAAATTAAAGATTTTGCTTATATCAATTTCCTTTAAGGAAAAATAAAGTATGGGCCAGTTAAATGCAGTTTCGCCGGCTCAATAAGTTCAAAAAATACTCTGTTTTTTAACATTCAGATTAATGCTCCGTTAGGTGAGAAACCTCACAGCGATTGATTGCACTTAACACGGAAAATTTTTCCATAGTTGGGGTGCTTTGTGCACACAAAGGGAATATCAATCTTATCTGATTTTAAGAAAGACAGGGATTATGTTAAATAATTTAGAGAAATTAATCTCCATGATGTTGCGGCTGCTGATATTGGTGTTCTTGCTAGGCTTTATGCAAAATGCAATGGCACAAGAAGATGATTCTGATGAAGAATGGCCAGACATCGTTCTCAGAGACGATGGAAAATGCACAAAATGCCATGATGAGAGCAGCGGCAATCCTGTGTTATTTATTGGCAAAACTAAACATGGGACTGTAGCTGATGGTCGTACCCCAACTTGTACTAGTTGTCATGGAGAAAGTGATGAGCATATGGATGGTGATCAAGCAATTCCACCGAAACCATCACGCACCTTCGGGAAGAATCCGAGAACTTCTATTCTGGATAGAAATCAGGTGTGTTTGAACTGCCATCAAGGAGGCAAGCGCATGCATTGGATCGGGAGCGCTCATGCGAATCGGGATACGGTGTGTACTGCTTGTCATGAGATCCATACCGTATTAGATAAAGTCCGCGACAAAAACACTCAATCCAATGTATGTTTTACCTGTCATAAGGAGCAACGGGCCCAGATCAACCGTCCTTCACGCCATCCTATTCGCGAAGGGAAAGTGGTGTGCTCAGATTGTCATAATCCGCACGGCTCAGCTGGTCCAAGCATGACAGTGCGCGACAGTGTCAATGAAACCTGTCTCACCTGCCACATGGAAAAACGCGGGCCATTTATCTATAACCATCCACCCGTCCAGGAAAATTGCGCCATCTGCCATAACCCACACGGCACCACAGCGCCAAACTTGCTCAAAGTGCGTGCTCCTTTCCTTTGCCAGGAATGCCATGAACCCAATGCCCATCAGGGTTCCCTTGGAACTATCACCGGAGCTTACGCTAGAAATACGATAGCGAGAGGTTGCATGAATTGTCATACCAACATTCATGGCAGCAATAACCCAGAGAATGTTCGTAATGACAGACTCTTTCAACGTTAAGCAAACGGAGGGCAAGGCAATGAAAACACACATTTTCTCTCAAGCTAAAATTGGCGCTGTCTTACTGATCATGGCAAACTCAGTTTTGGCAGAGCAAGATCATAGTATCCAACAGTTTACCAAGCCTCAAAGTACGGTTAATTTTGGCGCAGGCTATTTATTCAATGAAAATACCCGCTTTGGTCAATATAGCGGCCTACGTGACCAAGGGGCTTACGGTATTTTCAATGTCGATATATCGAGAAGAAATGACGATACCGGCACCTGGTTTAAGGTAATAGGCCGTAACCTGGACTACCAGAATCGTGATATTCGGCTTGAGCATAGTCGGCAAGGTAATCAGGGTTACTTTTTTGAATTCAACCAGACACCGCAGTATTAAGCCATTCACTGCCATAAGTGCGTTCTCCTTTCCTTTACCAGGAATGCCATGAACCCATGGCCCATCGGGGTTCCCTTGGAACTACCATCGGAGCCTACGCTAGAAATACATTAGCGAGGGGTTGCATGAATTGTCATACCAACATTCATGGCAGCAATAATCCAGAGAATGTTCGTAATGACGGCCTCTTTCAACGTTAATCAAGCGGAGGGCAAGGCAATGAAAACGCATATTCTTTCTCAAGCTAAAATTGGTGCTGTCTTACTGATCATGGCAAACTCAGTTTGGGCAGAGCAAGATTATAGTATCCAGGAGTTAACCAAGCCTCAAAGTACGATTAATTTTGGCGCAGGCTTTTTATTCAATGATAATGCCCGCTTTGGTCAATATAGCGGCCTACGTGACGAAGGTTTTTACGGAATTTTCAATGTCAATGTATTGAGAAGAAATGACGATACCGGCACCTGGCTTAGGATAATGGGCCGTAACCTGGGCTACCAGAATCGTGATATCCGGCTTGAGCATAGTCGGCAAGGTAATTGGGGTTACTTTTTTGAATTCAACCAGACACCGCGATTTGAGCCATTCACTGCCATTACTGCAGTTAAAGGAATCGGTAGTTCTCACCTTCAAGTTCCCACTACTCCTACTACCGGAGACCCCTTGCGGCTCAAAACTGAACGAGAGATTATCAGCTTGGGTGCTCATAAATTTCTTCCGGGTAATTTTGAATTGCAGCTTCATTTCAGGAATGAAGAAAAAGATGGTGCACGCATATTCGGACGGGGCAATCGGCTAGGTCCACCTGGACCTACTGCAGTGGGTGGCTATGAATTCATTCCTGAGCCTATTAATTTCACTACGCGTATATTTGGAGCAACACTCAATTATAACGGTAAAGATCTTCAGCTATCGGGAGGATACTATGGAACACTTTTTGAAAATAAAAACACGGCTTTGACCACTACTGGCGGCAGCAGTGTGGGCGGAATTTTTGCTCCCAGCTTGTTTACTCCTATCGCACTACCACCCGATAATCAAGCACACCAGGCGTTCTTGTCTGGAGGATACAGCTTCAACCCATACACCCGGGGTACATTCAAAGCTGCCTATACTATAGCAAGTCAAACAGATGGTTTCTTTCCGACCCAGCTTACAGCTCCTGGCACTCCCAGTAATCTGCATGGGAAGGTTGACACATCATTAGTGCAAGCAGCCGTCACTTCTCGACCGTTATCCAAGCTTACCTTACTTGCGAATTTCCGCTATGAAGATCGTGATGATAAAACTCCTGTTTTTCTTTACAACCCGAATGCATTTAATGTTGATTTAAATGGAAATCGTTGGAATGGATTTAATACCCCACGTTCTTTCACGACTTTTACCAATAAATTTGAGGCGAGCTACGCATTGCCTATGAATTTGCGCCTGATTGGTGGTATTGATTATGAGCACTGGGATCGGACTGGGACGCCTCAAACAACGAGCCATCGAAATCATACCGACGAATTATCTGGTCGCGTTGAATTGAGACGCTCATTGGCAGAAGCTTTGACAGGAACCATCTCATATATACACAGCGATCGCTCTGGTTCACATTTTTTAACCAATGTCAAAGCAACGGGTGATCCATTCTTTAACCTGATCGCTCCGATTAATCTCGCTGATCGCAATCGGGACAAAGTGCGGTTATTGCTTAATTGGGAACCTCTTGAGCCTCTATCCGTGCAAGTCGCAGTAGACCAGTCATGGGACAACTTTGATGGAGACCGCAACAACTCAGGCTTAGGTATTCATAAAGGTATTGCACGAAACTACTCACTAGATGCTGTTTACACATTTTCTGAAGATTTGCAAGCAAATGCATGGTTCTCAAGAAACGAAACACAAATCGATCAAGCATCCAGAACACCAGAACCGCGCGTGCCCTGGTCTGTTAAGCTGGAAAATTTAGGTACTTCATTTGGCGTTGGAATGAATGGCAGACCTCATGAGAAACTCGAAATAGGCACCAACCTTACTTACTCTGATATTACTGACAAGTTTAAACAATCAATCACTGAGGTTGCTTGCTGCCCTGGTAATACGCCTGTACCCGATATTAATTTCAAACAAGGTAGATGGAATTTATTTGCAAGATATGCATTACAAAAAAATCTTGGCCTTCGTTTGGATTATATTCTTGATTATTTTAAAACCAACGAGTGGACCTGGAACAGATGGACTTATACCGATGGAACACAATTAACACAAGACACAAACCAGTTGGTCAATTTCCTGGGTCTTTCTGCTTATTACAGCTGGCAATAACTGAGTGCAGCAGTGATTTTATTGGAATGGACGCATATGATCTCGAAAGGCATTCAAGTAAAATGCCTTTCCATAATCCCGTATCTTGCTAGCATGCGAAGAAAATCGGTCTAGTTAATGATCTTGCTGATTAAAAAATTCTCAAGATAACGGAGTTAGGGTCCAACACTTTGTTCAGGCTTTACCGTCTTCATCGCTGTTAGATAAGCAATAATTTTTTCTATCACCTTCTCCCGTGCTGGAATCTCAGCTGTCAGCGTCGGCATGGTCGTGTTATAGCGAATACTGGATGGATCATCAATCCAGCGTTTCAGATATTCTGGCTTGATATACTCGGTCACACTAAGCGGATAATTCAATTCTGGCGCCTTGCCGCCACCTTGACCATTAATGGTATGACATGCAATACAGTGCTTGCGAAAATGCAGGAACCCCTGCTGCACTTCCTGAGATGCATTGACCGGTGGAAAAAGAGCCGGGAAACGAGCTGCAAAAGAGGTCAGCTCAATCCCTTTTATCTGGTAAGGCATGTCTGCTGCCCCTTCTTCGAGTAATTCAGATGTATTCAGATTATCCCATACCAGGTAGAGCGGTTCTAATCTGACCATTTCGTTATTCTGCAGGACGTTATTCAACATGAACGGAGTATCGTCTGCACTAGCAAAAGCAAAATAGGCATCGTAAGCAAGGAACTTTGCTACGGGAATGCTTGGCTGGTAACCATCTACGCAGAGAAAAACGATCTCTTCCGCCTCCCTCCAGTTTTTGCCAAAGACCTGATCCAACAGCAATCGTGCAGGGTAAACCTGATAAATGCGCATTTTTTTCTCATGCACCTCAAAAATCTTGAGGAAACTAGCTGATGCAAGCTTATCAAGTTCATGCAGATTCAGCATTCGCACGATCTCGCCCTTGTTTTTAAATTCAATAACCGTATTTACTCCACTGTCTTGAGCAAATACCAGCTTGGTTAAACTGGCAAGCATGCAGAGAGCAGCAATCACGAATCCGCCATACCAAAGATTTTTCATTCTTGTTCAACCCTTATAGCTTCCACTATGCCAATCATCATTTCATTCTTCTTCCAGATGAGACCAAAGTACGGTGTACCTCGGTACGATAGGCATAGAACAAATAATTAGCCACAATGCCTTCCATTGTCATTGTATAACCGCAACAAAGGAGTATTTCACTTATGGCGCCTCTAGAAACCCTGTTTAAATCCTTTCCACTAACCCTGGTTTTAGCATTTGCCAGTGCTAGTACGCAGGCAATTCCGCTCACCCCAAGTGTAACAGTTGGCAACACACTGCAGAGCGATGTCTCTTCAAGAGAAGGTATCGAATTGGATCTTATCACTGGGAATGGTGATATTTTAATCCCAACAGCTAATCCGACTGTATTTGCCAATTTAGAAGCAGGAAATAATAATGATTTGTTTACTTTCCTCAATAATTCCAGCTCGAAGGGATTGAGCGCAATTTATTATCCAAACCTGCCAAGTGCGAATGTTAGCACTTCCTCTCATCACGCCTCCTTTGATGACCACCTCACCCCAAACCCGAGTGACGCAGTAGTCGAGAAGTCGCCCCCAGCAGCGCCTAGTCCTGAGCCTTGCGCGCTCGCTCTTGTTGGTATCGGCTTGCTCGGTTTCCTTGGAATGAGACGACGGCAAGATTATTATTGATCCAGCAAATGAAATCTTTAAGCGCTCAATGCATTGCGAGTCAGTAATTTTTTGTACATGCTCATATGCTCGCCGGCGGTTGCTATTGAAATTATGCTGGCTGAAAAAAACATAAACAATCGCCGCTTTTCCATATTCTCCATGGGATTACAATTTATTTCGACAAACATGTCGAAATAGGTATCTGTAAACGCTTAAAAAAGGTGGTCGGGTGATAAAAACTGCTAGCTGGACAAAATTTGATATAAACCGAACGAGGATGCCGTCGATTGACTTCATTCCAATGAGTCAAGCGCGATGAATGAAAAGGCGCTACCTTCACCTGCTAAAAAGAAAAGCTGTTTCTTCTCTCTTAGCAAATTTTGTTCATCAGCCTACTTAATGCTATAAACTTAAATCAAACTCCTCAATATCCGCTTTTATCTTGCGTGCTAACGCTTCCAGCTGATCAGCCACCTCTTCCCTATCACGCGAAAGCGCATCTTTGATCAGCACGGTAAGTCTGTCGAAATCAGAAGGCGATAAGCTACTCAACGCCTCGGCAGAAAGCCCCTGCTTAAAATGAGCTACCACTTGGTTTGCAGTTCTTTGAATACCATTCATATGCATTCACCTCCAACAAAATATGTATATGTTATGGAGATCTTCCTTTATTCAATTCTACAGCTATCTTACAGAGTGTGAATCGCTACCTGACAATTAACACCAGTGATTTATAAAAACCCTATCCACGCAACAATAACGTTAGTAGCCAGCTGCGGTCGCTTGTTCCATCCAGTCGAATAAGTTACCCAGAGAAATGATCTGGTTATCGGACGCAGGTTCCATAAGCGTTATTTATGCCTATTGTCGTGCCGGACGTGATACTCGCTATCACTTGGTAGTCGCACGGCAAATCTGGTATCTCGATAATCGAAGTCAGCCGATCTAAATGGTCTATGTGATAAAGCCTAGGTTGGGCGATTGCAGGCATATACAGATTTTCCTAATCTAAAGTTTGAACTGAGTTTGCCAAACGTTTTTCTTTTCCAATAGGTGTTGTATAAAAGCGTTGTTCGATACCGTAAAGCAAATACTTCAGTTCTTCGTCAGATGTAATCTCAAATTTTTTATTCTCCGCATCAAACTTCAATTTCTCCTCACAATAGCTGTGGATATAAGACAGCATCTGATCCCGATCTTCAGTTGGCATTGAAGCTAGTGTACTCATGGCTAACGCCACTCGCTTGCGATTCGGCTTGGATACTTTTTCAACACCATAGTCGCCTGATAATTCAATAAATGATTCATCAAGAAACGTCTCCACTTCCTCCTTTGTCGCCTCCTTGTATAGCTCGTCTATTCCTTTAAAAATGCTGGATATGGTCGCCAGATTTCGGAACACTAGCGTATCGGAGTCCTCTTGGTAAATCGCGTCAGGCATTGCATTGACCACTAATCGCCTGCCACTATTTTCCATTTTAGCTACCTCACCAAATACAATCATCTTTCTAGTTACAAACAGCGATGGGGTGATTTTCTGGAAATAGTAGCAATTTCCCTGAATGGCGCACAGATAAGCGATTTGGGAGAATTTATCTTTGGGGAGATCATCATATTCTGAAGATACAAAATCCTTTTTTAGCAGATCCATGCAATATGGCTGCTGGCTGAACTGTTCAATCTTGAACCAGGAATCTTCATCTAGGTTATGGTCTGGATTGTATTCAACAAAATCCAGTCCTTGTAAGGAAACGTCAAAGAGTGTCTGATCTGAGAGTAACTTGAAGAATTTCTTTTTGCCATTTCCTTTAATCTTAGCAAGCACCTGATCCATGCATTAACCTCGTTCGATAAATGTGTAATTGTTGATTCGATACGCTGCCGATATGTCGATATCAGCCGGTGTTTTATAGCATTGGCGACTAATTAAAAAGATTGCAGCGCCGTTCTTAGTGGTGATGTTATAAAACTCAAAGCCGAAAAGCAGAAACAACGGATTGAAATACAGTGCCTGCGATAAGAAAGTAAATACAAAGAGCACACCGTAAACAAAGGCAAGGGTTTCACAGTTACCCACGCTTAACGCTACAAAAAAGTAGCCTAAATAACTGGGTAGGAAACTGTTATTGGCATGTTCAATACTGGCAATCTCGCCCAGTTTAAAGCTATCTCTTCCTAACTTTGAACTCAGCAAAATACTTAAGCCAGTCAGCAAAATAGGTACCAGTAAATAAACGGCGTAAGAAATAACGTTTGGCAGCGCTACTAGATGTTGGCATTCAGGAAAGAATTTCCCCAAAGTCTGCCCCTTTTGAACCAAAAAGATAATGACCAATAACGACGTCGCATTAAAGGTCAGCAGCAGCCGAAACGCGACATTCATTGTTTTACCGTCACTTGGCCATTCATCAACATGGGAAGGAGCCAGTCGCGTAATTTTATGAGTTCATAATTTTGAAAGGCTAAGTTCATTACTTGCTCATAAATGGGGGTTGTAATTTCATAATAGCTTTCAAGAATATCGTCAGGAGGTAGAGCAATAGAACTATCTTCAATTACACCTTTGTTGATATGAGGTTGCTGAGCTCCGGTTCGCAATCCCATAAGCCTTGGAACCTCGCCACAGAAATAGGGATAAATGAATGAACTCTTCAGCCTTGAACATTCTTTGATTCCGACAACAGATTGATTAGTCGCCGCATCAATGCCGAGAATCGAAGAACGAATATAACGAACAATCGAAATTACAACAGTTCCTTTGGGTAAGATGGTTGCCGCAGAATTTTCAATACCTTTTTGAGTTGTTTTTTGTTCTGAAGTTATTACCGGAAAAGAAGCAATTTCCGCTGAGCTTAGCCAAGGAATATCAGCATTTTTCCAGTACTCATCAACGCCTGTATCTGGCGTGCCGCCCAATACGGTCTTAGCAATTTTGCCAATCTTAGTAACCTCCCACCCCTCTGGTATTTTCCGTTTTAGAGCCGGGTTGTAGACCATTTTGCCGCCGGAGGTTTTGTAGGGTTTGCCGTTGGCGTCGGACTTGCCCTGAGCGAAGTCGAAGGGAAAGTCGAATTGCACAAACCAGTAGTCGTACAAGGTCTTCGCCATCGCCTCCAGCTCGGCGTTGATGCGGTTGTTGAGTTCAATTTTGGCGTCTAAAGATTTTAAAACAGACGCAATTTTAGTTTGTTCATCTTTAGTTTTAGGTAAACGTATTGGGTAATTTTTTATGTCATTAGAGTTAAGATTTTTTCTTACTCCTGATGATAAATTACGGAGTTCCTCATATTGAGTTTTAAGGAAATAATAAATATATTCATAGTCAGCCTTATCAGAATCAATTTCCACATTACAGCAGGCTTGGTTCGTAGCCATTGGTTTTTTAATTATGGATAAGTTTCCCCTCGTTTTACCTTCCCCATACATCGCAATTGATAAAGTGTTTCTAGGAAAAACTTTAATACTCGTTTTCTCAACAGCTGCTACAGAAATATATTCGTTTGTATCGTAAATGTATTTCTCACCCAACTGTTCAGTTTTTAACCATGGAATAGTGCCGTTCTTCCAAAATTCAGGATTGCTCCTTAATGGTGTTAACCCACTTGAAATACGAGTTGAAATTTCAGAAAGCCGTTTAGTTGCCATACTTCAACCCCGCCAACTGCTTTTTGATTTCCGCTTCCAACTCGCGCGATTGGCTGAACAAACTTTCCAGATTGTCGCTAAAGCCTTTCATTTTGGCGGCGAATTCCTCGGGCGTGATATTCACGTAGTCGATCTTCACATCGAAATACTGACCTGCGCTGAGCGAATAGTTCTTGGCGGCGATGTCGTCATAGCTGACGGCGACCGAGAAATCCTCTTCTTCCTGCTTGGCGTTGAACACATCGATGATACGTTGCTCTTCTGCCGGCGTCAGCACGGTTTTCTGATTTTTGCCGTCCTTGATTTTTTCGCCCAGATTCGAGGCATCAATCAATACCACGTCGCCTTTGTTGCCAGCGTCGATGAACAGAATCGACACATTGGTGCCAGTGGTCGCGAAGATATTGCTCGGCATAGACACCACGCCGGCCAGCATCTTGTGCTCGACCAGATGCTGGCGAATCGCCTTGTCAATGCCGGCTTGCGCGGTGATGAAACCGGTGGGTACCACCACCGCCGCTTTGCCGCCGGGTTTCAGCGAGGTAATGATGTGCTGCAAGAACAATTGGTAGATTTCCATCTTGTCCGTGGCCTTGGCTTTGACCTTCGGAATGCCGGCAAAGAAGCGCTCCTTGTTGGCTTTGGTGTCCAGCTCGTCGCGATAATCGCTGAAATCCATTTTGAACGGTGGATTCGAGACGATGTAATCGAAACGCTTCAGCTCATTGCCGTCCTTATGGTACGGATGCAGTAGAGTGTTGCCCTGAATGACATTGGGGATGGAATGCACCAGATTATTCAGGATCAGATTCAGGCGCAGCAGGTTGGAGGATTTTTGCGAAATATCCTGGGTGTAAATGCTGCAACGATTTTCGCCTATCGCGTGCGCCACGTTCATCAACAGGGTACCGGAACCGGCGGACGGGTCGTAGCAGCTGACGTTTTTGATTTTGCCTTGCTGCTCCTCGGGCACCAGAATCGCCGCCATGATGCGAGCGACGGCATGGGGCGTGTAGTATTCGGCGTACTTGCCGCCGCTATTGCTGTTGTAGTCCTTGATCAGGTATTCGAAGATGGTGGCGTAGAAATCGAATTTTTGGTTGAAGATGCGCTCGAAGCTGAACTCCACCAGTTTGTTAATGATCGCGCGGCAAAAGTTATCGCGTTTGGATTCGTCGGCAATATAGTTGCTGAGCCGGTCGAACAGCACCACTTTGGCGCCGCCATCCGTTTTGACCGCAAATACGTCGTTATTGCTGATCGCGATGTCCATCAAGGTATCGTCAAACAGCTTGGCGAAATCCGGCGCATTCTGCTGACTGAACAGGTAGTTGATGAAATGGGTGGGGTTCAGACGCGCCGTATCCGCTCCCATTTGCAATTGCAGCATTTCCAGATCGTCTTCGCTCAGCGCTGCCAGGGCTTCTTCCCATTTCTCCGCTTTGGCGATAGATGGGTCGATTTTCTTGGCTTCAAAGGCGAATTTGTCGTTTAAAAACTTGTACAAAAAGGTTTGCGTGATGATTTTGAATTCGTTGCCATCATTGCCCAAGCCATAGTTAGCGCAGATACTTTTCAGGCTGTCGATCAGGATTTTGGTTTTTTGTTGGAACTCCAGTTCTACCACGTACGTGCTCCAGTATTAAATTCTTTCAAATATTCCGCGACGACCAGATGATTGATATAACGCGAGGCGTCGGGATTGAGTTTGATTTGTTGTTGTTTCATAAAGCGGTGGATAACCAGCGGCATCATGACCCGTTCGAAATAACTTTCATTGTCGAGAATCCGGGTGTTTTGCAATACTTGCTCGTCGGCATCCTGCTTGACGCCAATCAGGGCCTCGAAGATTTTACGCTCCGAATCGGAAAGACCGCCGCGCTCGATCAGCCGTTTATGAATGCGGGTGTATTTGGCGTCGCCGTTATATTTCTGGCGCAGCTGGTTGTTCTGGCGATTGAGCTCTTTGATGCGCTCATGGATTTTGTTCAGTGCATCGATGTTGGCATTCATCTCTTCTTGAGTGACTTCGGACAGATTCTTTTTCTTGAACAGCCGTTCCAGTTCTTCCTTCAACGTGACGAACTTGGGATCTTGCTGGTCAAAATTGCTCGCCAGCGCTTCGCGGGTACGGCGCAGGGTATTTTTCAGCTTGTCGGCCAGCACCAGTTCTTCTTCGCCGATTTTGGTGAACTTGAAGATTACCTCTTCCAGCGCCACGTTCAGCAAATTGGCGGTATCGGTGCCTTGCTCAATGGTCTCCTTGAGATTGAGCAAGTCGAGATGGTTGCTGGTTTCCCGATACAGCAGATTGAGTTTTTGGAAGTCCAAATGCTCTAAAAAGGCATATTCGCCCTTCAGGCGGATCAGGTTGTACAGGCTCTTGGCATCGGCCAGCGCCTTTTTCAGCGTCAGTACGGTTTCCCGGTCTTGTATCTCGCTGATCTGCTGAGAAAACACTTCGGCATTTTCGGTATCAAAACGGAACAGCACATCCTTGATGTGCTCAATCTCGGTGGCGATTTCTTCCTGCGATTTGAACAGGTTGGAGTAATGCTCCATCTCATCACCGAGTTCGGCTTGCAGTTCGTCAAAATAAGCCTTGTTGGTCGCATCGAACTCCTGGCGGATGTCGGCAAAATCTACCACATAGCCATAGCGGAAGTCTTTGTAGGTACGGTTTACCCGCGTCAAGGCTTGCAGTAGATTGTGTTTGCGGATCACACGGCCCAGGTAAAGCTTTTTCAAGCGCTTGGCATCAAAGCCGGTAAGCAGCATGTTGTAAACAAACAGGAAGTCGATTTTGCCGGCTTTGAACTCTTCCACCCAGTCTTTGCGCGCCTCCTTGGTGCCGACATCGTGCAAAATCAAAGCGGCGGATGTCACTCGATTGCTCTGTTTGCGCTGGAATCGATAGGTGCCTGGTGTCTCGGCGACCTTCAAATAGGGGAAGTCATCTTCATTAACCTGTTCTACTGCCGGGATGTGGCCTTTTGCATACTTCGCGTTAAATATCTCAAGCATCTGTTTGGCTTGTTCCGAGCTGTCACAGATTACCATGCCGCCGATGCTGGTATCATTGAGCGCGCCGCGGCTTTTTTCAAAATCGGTGACGATGTAATCGAGCATCGGTTTGACAAAGGTGGGATGAGCATAGACCAGCTTTTTGTCGATGTCGCCTTGCTGTACTTCCACTTCTGCCAGTGCCTGCTGCAGAGCAATTTTGTAATTAGTGGCGATTTCTTCCCGGATCAGCCGCAAGGTGTAACCGTCAGCAATAGACGCATTGTAGTAGTACTTGTGGATATAGTCACCGAATAGAATGCGTGAGTTGTAATCATCACCCAAGAGCGGCGTTCCGGTCAGGCCGATTTTGATCGCGTTGCGATCCGACTGATCCAGATTGGCCAAGAAGCTGCCTTTGGGATTGTAGCTACGGTGCACTTCATCCAGAAAATAAACGCGCTGAATAGCAACGTTGTAATCTTTAGTGGATACGACATCCGGGTCGTCTTCGAATTTTTGGATGTTGACAACTGTGATCTCGGGCTTGCCGGAGTGGTTGTGGATGACTTGCGTGGCTTTGATGTCTCGGCTGAATGCCTCGCGCGAGTCAATCATGTGCACGGTCAAGCCGCGGCTGGTGAATTCTCGGTGCGTCTGAATCAGCAAGTCGAGCCGGTCGACGATGAAATAGAATTTGGGGATGATTTGTCGTCGTTGGAAGTAATCGGTTAAAAAGCGCACGTTATAGTAGGCAAGCGCGGTTTTGCCGCTGCCCTGTGTGTGCCAAATGATGCCTTTTCTACCTCCGTCGTTTAGCTTGCGTTCAATGGCTTTGGTGGCGAATAACTGCGGGTAACGCATGACGTGCTTTTGCAAGCCGTCGGTTTCGAACACGTAGGCCAAGGCGTAACGCAAAACGAAAGCAAGCCGCTCGCGATTCAGCAATGAGGTACAAATACGATTGGTCGGACGGTTAGGGTCTTTGTTGGTAATGAACTCGGGATTACTGCGGATGACTTCCAAATTGTTGTCTTTTAGTACCTTGAGTTCTGTCTCATCAGACAACGGCTTGAGCAAAGCCGTCAGATTCAAAACCTCTTCTTCGCGGAAATAGTTGAATACGGGTTGGTGGTAAGAAGGGCTGGCATAAAACGCCCCCTGAATGGGCTGAACTTCACCATCATCGTACTCCATGTTGTTGGAGAAGATCATGAATTGGGTGATATTTACAAAACGCTTGAATTTGGCATTCTGAAAACGTTTATTGATCCGGTCGCGCTCCGCCAGTATACCCTCGCGGTTATTGGGCTTTTTAACCTCGATAAACACCAGCGGCATACCGTTGATGAGCAGAATGATGTCGGGTCTGAACTCTTCATCGCCGTTTTGGTAGGTGAGCTCGGTGACCACATGAAAGCTGTTATTGTCGAAGTTCTCAAAGTCAATCAGCTTGGTACCCGAGCGGCCGGTAAGTTTCTCATGGAAAGCCTTGCCTAGATCCTCGTTATCTAACGTCAGTTTCACATCTTCCAACAGGCGACCGATATCATTCTCTTCTAGGCCAGGGTTGATCTTGCCAATCGCTTTGTGGAATAACTCCGGAAATATATTGGTTTCCAAGTCCCAATGCTGGTCTTTAAGTGAAAGATATTGGTAACCCAGACGAACTAAATGCAAGATGGCAGGTATCTTGACTCGCGTATCTTCTGTGAATTTCATGAAATCCTTTAAAAGAAATTAAATCACCATCAATTTCATTATTTGCCTTATCTGTTATCTCCCGAATTATTAAGCATTAGGCTTAGGGTGGTAATTACTTATATCTATAAAATGTAAACAATAAAAAAACCCAGATAAGGAAACGCTCTCTGGGTTTTTTGGTTACTAAAATAGTTTTAGTATATTCTAAAACGGAATATCGTCTTCCAGATCGTCAAATCCGCTATTGGTTTTGTTATGGTTGGCAGGCTTGTCAGCATAGCTCGCACTGTTGTTGTATTCACCCTCTCTGCCTGAGGATTCGAAGTTAGCTCCAGCCGCGCGACTACCCAACATTTGCATGCGATCGGCGATGATTTCGGTGGTATAGCGCTCAATGTTAGATTTATCCATCCATTTACGCGTCTGTAAACGACCTTCGATATAAACCTGCGAACCCTTTTTGAGGTATTCACCCGCAATCTCAGCCTGCTTGCCAAACATCACCACACGATGCCATTCGGTTCGCTCCTGTTTCTCACCGCCTTTATCTTTCCAGGTATCAGTTGTAGCAATATTCAAATTAGCCATGGCGTCACCGCTTGGCATATAACGTACTTCCGGATCCCGTCCCAGGTTTCCAATCAGGATAACTTTATTAACTGATGCCATTTATGCGTCCCCCCTTAATAATCGGACAACTTTTTCCTCATCAAACCCTTTGAGGTCGACTTTTAGATAAGCCACCTGCTCATTGGCCAATACCAGCGCTTCATAAACGCCGGGCAATGCTGCCAGTTCACGCGACAGTCCACTGGCTTGAGTCGCATCCATCTCTTCAACATGATACATTTTGGAGCGCACTGCTGCAGGTGCTTTCATGGTCGCTGCCAGATACAACCAAATAATCAGCAACAGCGCGCAGAAGGCAGCAATCGCGTACACCCCGTAATGCTGATAAAAATAACCGCCTGCACTTGCGCCAACAAATGCACCCAGAAACTGGGTGCTGCTGTAGACTCCAATGGCAGTCCCTTTGGCGCCAACCGGTGCGATCTTGGAAATGAGCGAAGGCAGACTGGCTTCCAGCAGGTTGAAGGCAGTAAAAAATACCAGTAGCGCCGCCGCGGTTCCCCATAAAGATTGATGCATGAGCGCCAGCAAAATCTGCCCCGCCAATAGCAGGACGACTGCGGCAACGAAGACGGGTTTGAGTTTGGCTTTCTTTTCTCCATAGATGATGGCAGGCACCATCAGCACAACCGATAAAACCAGCACTGGCAGATATATCTGCCAGTGCTGCTCTGCCGCCAGCCCCGCATTACGCAGCGACAGTGGCACGACCAGCCAGAGCGCCATCAACACTGCATGCAACGCGAAAATACCGTAGTTCAGGCGCAGTAATTGCGGATCACTCAGGACGCTGGCAAAGCGTCCGGTGGATACTTCCGTATCGGAATGAAAGCGGCTGATGGCGGGCTCTGGAATCACTTTGTTAACCACAACAATCGCCGCTATCGCCAAGATACCTGTCATGATGAAAATACCCGGTACGCCGATCCATTGGTTCAGTAAAGGCGCAAGCATCAGTGAAATTGCAAAGGTAGCACCGATGGTCATCCCGATCATGGCCATGGCTTTAGTGCGATGCTCTTCGCGAGTCAGATCAGCGGCAAGCGCCATGACTGCCGCGGAAATCGCACCTGCACCCTGAACGATGCGACCGGCGATCACCCAATAAATATCAATGGCAGTAGCTGCCATAAAACTGCCGATGGCAAATAGTACTAACCCCATATAAATGACAGGTTTACGTCCGATGCGATCAGACATCCAGCCAAACGGGATTTGCAGAATCGCCTGAGTCAGTCCGTAAGCACCCAGTGCGATCCCCACCAGCGTGTAATTATCACCACCGGGAAGATGTTCTGCAAATAGAGCAAAAACGGGCAAAATAATGAATAATCCAAACATGCGCAATCCATAAACGCCAGCCAGGCCGATGGAGGAGCGCATTTCTACGGGAGACATTTTTTCGGAAGTTGATAATGCAGACATGAATCAGATTGTGAGAAAACTGGAAAGTTAGGTATATTAGCAGGTTGACCCATACTTAGGTAGCTGATGGAACTGATTAAAATTCGCGGGGCACGCACCCATAATCTCAAAAATATCAACCTCGATATTCCACGCAACAAGTTGGTGGTGATTACCGGCTTATCCGGTTCAGGTAAGTCTTCGCTCGCATTTGACACGCTGTATGCAGAAGGACAGCGCCGCTATGTCGAGTCGCTGTCTGCTTATGCCCGGCAGTTTCTGCAATTGATGGAAAAACCCGATGTCGACCTGATCGAGGGGCTTTCGCCTGCCATCGCCATCGAACAGAAAGCCACTTCGCATAATCCACGCTCAACGGTTGGAACCGTCACCGAGATCCATGATTACTTGCGTTTGCTGTTTGCCCGCGTGGGCGAGCCGCAGTGCCCGGAGCACGGCATTATCCTGTCCGCCCAGAGTGTCTCGCAAATGGTGGACCAGGTACTGCAATTGCCGGAAGACACCAAGCTCATGATACTGGCACCGAGTGTGGTTGGACGCAAAGGTGAGCAACTCGATCTGTTCGACGAGCTGCGTGCACAAGGCTTTGTACGCGTACGGCTCGACGGAGAAACGTATGAAATCGACAATCTGCCAAAACTGGAGAAAAACAAGAAGCATACCATCGAAGTAGTCATCGATCGGCTGAAAATCTCGCCTGACGCCAAGCAACGATTGGCCGAATCGTTTGAAACTGCCTTGTGCCATGCTGATGGCCGCGCCCTGGCGGTAGAAATGGAGAGTGGCAAGGAACATCTGTTTTCTGCCAAATTCAGTTGCCCGGTGTGCAGTTATGCCTTATCGGAGCTGGAACCTCGCTTGTTCTCCTTCAATAACCCGGTCGGTGCCTGCCCCAAATGCGATGGGCTGGGACAGATTACCTTCTTTGATCCTGAGCGGATCGTTGCCTTTCCACATTTATCGCTTGCTTCCGGTGCGATCAAACATTGGGACCGGCGTAATCAGTTTTACTTTCAGATGCTGATGGCTCTGGCCAGACATTATGATTTTGATCTGGAAACTCCCTTCCAGCAATTGGATGAGAAAATCCAGCACATCATTCTGCACGGTTCTGGCAAGGAAAAAATCAAGTTCTCCTACCTGAATGAAAGTGGCCGATCCTCCCAGCAAACGCATGCTTTTGAGGGTGTCATTCCCAATCTGACGCGCCGCTATCATGAAACCGACTCACAAACCGTGCGCGAGGAATTGGCGAAATTCATCAACTCGTGCACGTGCCCCGACTGTGAAGGTACGCGCTTGTGCCGTGAAGCACGACATGTGCACGTCAATGGAAAAGCTATCTATGAAATCAGCGCATGGCCACTCAAGCAGGCCAGGCTGTTTTTCGATCAACTAACACTGGCAGGACACAAACAAGCAATTGCGGAACGAATCATCCGGGAAATCGCCTCCCGTCTGCAATTTCTCAACAATGTTGGACTTGATTATTTGTCGCTCGATCGCTCTGCCGATACCTTATCGGGCGGAGAATCCCAGCGCATCCGCCTGGCAAGCCAAATTGGCTCTGGCCTAACGGGTGTCATGTATGTGCTCGATGAACCTTCGATCGGCTTGCATCAGCGCGACAATAGCCGCTTGCTGGAAACGCTGCAGCACCTTCGCAATCTCGGCAATAGCGTGATCGTGGTGGAACATGATCAGGATGCCATTCAGCTGGCCGATCATGTGGTCGATATGGGACCTGGCGCTGGGGAACATGGTGGCTTCGTCATTGCTGAGGGTACCCCGGCAGACATTCAGCAGAACGCATCCTCGCTGACCGGTCGCTATCTTTCTGGCCAATTAACCATCGAGGTACCGCCAACCCGCACTCTCCCCAATCCTGAACGCATGCTGAAAATTACCGGTGCATCTGGCAACAATCTAAAGAATGCCGATCTCAATCTGCCTGTTGGTTTGCTGGTCTGTATCACCGGGGTGTCGGGTTCAGGCAAATCCACGCTGATCAACGACACGCTGTATTGTGCTGTGGCACGTCATCTCTACGGCAGCAGCACGGAACCCGCACCGTATCAAGAGCTTGATGGCATGGCTTTTTTCGATAAGGTGATCAATATGGATCAAACACCGATCGGCCGCACACCGCGCTCCAATCCAGCCACCTACACTGGCCTGTTTACCCCGATCCGTGAACTGTTTGCTGGTGTTCCGCAAGCGCGGGAGCGTGGCTATAATCCCGGGCGTTTTTCGTTCAACGTCAAAGGCGGACGTTGCGAGGCCTGCCAGGGAGATGGCGTCATCAAGGTAGAAATGCATTTCTTGCCGGATATCTATGTCGCCTGCGATGTGTGCCATGGCAAGCGTTATAACCGTGAAACGCTGGAGATTCAGTACAAAGGCAAAAACATCAACGAGATCCTGAAAATGACTGTGGAAAACGCCTTTGCATTCTTTGATTCTGTGCCGGTGGTCGCGCGCAAACTGCGAACCTTACTCGATGTGGGATTGGGCTATATCACCTTGGGGCAATCGGCTACTACGCTCTCAGGGGGGGAAGCGCAGCGTGTGAAGCTGTCACTGGAGTTGTCCAAGCGTGATACCGGCCGCACGCTTTATATCCTCGATGAGCCCACCACCGGCCTTCATTTCCAGGATATTGATCTCTTGCTAAAGGTGCTGCACCGACTGCGTGACCATGGCAATACCGTTGTCGTTATTGAGCATAACCTCGATGTGATTAAGACAGCCGATTGGATCATCGATCTTGGGCCAGAAGGTGGCGATGGCGGCGGCCAGATCATTGCCGAAGGCACGCCGGAAAGCATCGCGCAAAACCCGATGAGCGTCACCGGTGAATATCTGAAACCCATGCTTGCTGCAGCGAGTAAAAAGGAAAGCACTGAGGTCAGCGCTTGAACCCGCGCGAACTGTTGCTCAACAGTTTCCAGGTGGCGCTAGACGCAGCCGACCCGCTAAAAATCGTCCCAGCTCATTTACCGAGTCCGCCAAAAGGAAAAACCTTGGTGGTGGGCGCAGGCAAGGCTGCCGCAGCCATGGCGCAGGCGGTAGAGGCGCATTGGCCAGCAGAGGCCAATCTGGAGGGCATCGTCATCACGCGTTATGGCCACGGCCTGCCCACCCGAAAAATTGAAGTCATCGAAGCTGGTCATCCGTTACCCGATCAGCACGGCGAACTCGCCACACGAGCGATTCTGGCAAGAGTGCAAGCACTCACCGCCAATGATCTGCTGCTGGGTTTGTTCAGTGGTGGTGGATCGAGCTTGCTGTCGCTGCCGATTGCGGGTATCTCGATGGAGGAACTCAAGGATATCACCCAGCAACTGCTGCTTTGTGGTGCTTCTATTCAGGAAATCAATATGGTGCGCAAGCATCTATCCGCCGTGCTCGGTGGCAGACTGGCGGCCGCCTGCCGCGCGCCGATCCATTGCCTGATCATTTCCGATGTCACCGGAGATGACCCGACCCATATTGCCTCAGGCCCTTGCGCGCCTGATCCGACCACTTATGCCGACGCGCTTGCCGTGATCAAGCAATATGCGATCAATGTTCCCCCCCATGTCATGAATATTCTGCAGGAAAGAAGTCAGCATGCCGGAGATGAAACACCCAAGCTGGGTGATCCCATTTTCAGAAATGTGCAAAATCGCGTCATTGCTACCGCTCACCAATCGCTCAAGGCTGCTGAGCATTTTTTTCGAGCGCATAACATCTCTCCGCTGATACTGGGCGATACCGTCACCGGGGAAGCACAGGAAGTAGCCAAAGTGTATGCGGCCCTGGTAAGAGAAATTCGCCATTACGGCAATCCGTTTAAACCACCTGTGGCGCTGATTTCTGGTGGAGAAACCACCGTGACGGTAAAAGGCCGTGGCCGAGGGGGACGCAATGCCGAATTTTTACTTTCGCTTGCCGTTGTACTGGATGGACAGGAACAAGTCTACGCACTCGCCTGTGATACCGATGGTATCGACGGCACAGAAAATAACGCAGGTGCTATCCTCACCCCCGACTCACTTAGCCGCGCCCGTCAGCTTGGCCTCGATCTTGTCGCTCTGCTGAATGACAATGATGCCTATACTTTCTTTGAACAACTCGATGACCTGATCATCACCGGCCCCACCCGCACTAATGTAAACGATTATCGGGTAATTCTGGTTTTATAGGGATTTTTATATGTTTTGTGCTGTAATTTTTTTAATTCAGTTAAATGAAGCGCTAACTCTGTCCAGATTAATTCTATCGAAAATTTCACACTTCGATAAACGAACTTAAATCCGTTCTGGCTGAAATTATCGAACCAGTTTGTTATAGGGATCACAGTAGTTTTTTCTGCTTAAAAGAAACAACATTTGATCGTGAATGATTAGAGTAGGTGTCCCAGGTAGGAGCGTATTCCTCAGCCTGGTTACCCCATACGAACCACCCCTTTCTAGGTCCTCTTGCAAAAAGCTCGATATACGGTCCAGGACTGCATGATTCTATTACTTGATACTGTTCATCAGGTTTCCGGCTATGCTCCCGTTTCTGAGATGAGATGATATTTTCCTGGCTTCGGCCGGGTTGTAGTGTCCGGGCATTTTTACCTCGCACTCCAAACAAAATCATTTCCGTAACATTTCTGAAGTAAAAGCCAACGCCGCGTCTGTCTGGTCCGCCATCTTTTCTGATCTTGTACCAGATTAAATTTGTCTTGTAGGTAAAACCCCAGTGTTCCATGACTTGTAACCCATCTGCCAGCAGCGCATTCGGTACCCACAAATAGAGATGTGCGGTATCTTTTACGATCGCCTCAACAGGCAAATCCTTGATTTCCTGCAAGGTCATAGTCGGATAGCGGGATAAACGCTTATGTTCGGGCGCCATTTTCCCTGTGCGGTTTTGAAACTGCCAAGGTGGATCTGCAAGCACGGTAGCAAATTTTCTTTTCCCTACTTCTTCAAGAAGATCATCAGATGCACTCATGTTATTCGTCGTCTGCATAGAGTAATTTTGTGATACCAAAAACCAACAAAGGACATCCCCCTCCACCACCGCCCTCAATTCGCGGAAGAAGCTTACTCATGTGGGTTGTCGAAGCTCCATATGATGTCCCTCTACCAAGCTCATTGAAAATATCTTGAAGATCGTCACACCGAGTAATGATTACTCCCACACTAATTACCCTTAGATCAAATAATAACCTGAAGTTGTTAAGATCTCGATCATAGAATGGATCTTTGTTGTTCCATTCTATTTCCAGCGCCACACGGTTCCGAAAGCAATCTACCTTATGCGTCGGCGTATCCATTTTGTTTTGATCAACAACCACCTGCGTTTTAAATTCCTTCTCTGTCCATCCTCGCTCATACAAGTAATTGTCAATGAACTCAGACACCTTGGATTTTCTTCCGCCAGGATTGGTGATCCAGCTTTTATTAAGTTTAAAATCTGTCAAAACGGAAAGAATATCACTCCATTCGTCAGAAAAATCTTCCTTCAAAATTGCACAAGCGTGCTTCCACTCTCGCACTTCATATCTTTCCCGAATAAATTCTGGAAGCAATTCAATACCCATGTATTCCATACTCGTTTCTTTTTTTAACGTTCTAGCCAGCTTGCCGCAAATATCCACTATCCAATGAATCAGAAAATACTTCTTTTGCCAAATCAATGCCTATAATTGTAATCTTTATGTTGGGCACTCCTTCTCTGTTTTAGCAGCATTATCTCGAAAAATCCTGCATGTGCCCGGGTATCTTCTTTCTTGTGATGGAGAACTAAACCTAGATGGTTGAAGGTTGAAGATTGATAACATCATTTTACCCTTCCTTTCTTTAATAAATGTTTATCAAATTGGATGGTTGATGAATAATCCTAAAAAAGCCGCAATAGATTATTAAAATATGCAAATTTAAAAAATACGTACTAATACGTAAAACAAAAACGTTCTTTCGCTGGATGAAATATGTAATTCGATTTGTAAGCGTACTCAGGTTATCCAGTACGACCTGGACCAAATGCTCCAGCCCTTGCGACCGAGTTCATGAGAGGGTTCCCTTGAAGTGTCGATAGCGACGTATCAGATGATTGGTGGAGCTATCATGTCCGAGCGCGGGCTCTGTCTTGCTTTCCAGTTCAGGGATGATGCGTTGAGCCAGCACCTTGCCCAGCTCCACGCCCCACTGGTCGAAGGGATTGATTCCCAAATGGCACCTTCCCAAATCGCACCTTGGGTGAAGACCGAGTTTTTATGCAGTGAAAGACGAACTCAGGCTAAAAGAGGAATTTAGGTTTATTTTTCCTATACGTACACGATGTGACAGCAAGATCACATGACTATTTTGTTCGATGTTTCTGGCACCAAGAAATAAAAATTGTATGCAAATGCATTATTGCCTGCCTATTCGCTATCCCTTAGCATCCACATGCAGCGAAACTAAATTGGTTTAACCCGTTGCTTCTGTTCTGCTTCAGGAATCAATCTTTAGGAGTCGATCAGAAAATTAAGGATTAAATAATATTAAGGATCAAATAATTAAACCACTCTGAGTCCAATTATTTGTATTTTTTCTATATAGGAGACTGCAAAAATGAAATTTTCACTCATATTAGCTGCACTCTTACTAGCATCCTTACTAACTGCCTGCATGGATCCAAAACCCGGTCAGTATCCGCCAAGCGCAATGATGGACCGTGATTCTATGCCCAGCAACAATTTTTTACCCAGCAACGATTCTTCATCCTCGAACGTGACGGGTGTCCGCCAATACTTGACGGGTATTCGCCAATAATGGAACGCGTTCTATGCTGGATAAGCAGGATACAAAAAAACTGTCCTTTTAGGGCAGTTTTTTTATAATCAGGATCACCGAGCAAATTTATTAGTTGGCTTTGGCATTATTCTTCTTTTTACCAAAATTAACCCTGAATTCCTCTTTTAGCCTGAGCTGGAAGTCCAGTGCGCCTGCCCGCGCTGCCAAGAGATTGCAGCGTTGCAGGTCATGGGTGATATAACCACCCCAGCCCCATTTAATTAGAATCCAAGCATTGCAGAATGCTACTGCTGAATTTTGCAAGCAGATAAGTGATAGTTGTGTTGGTTAGCATATTAACTGGATGGGTATGGAACTCTTGGGGTCTGCAGCAAAGATTTTGGTTTGCTAGACTGAAATACTGCCTCTTATTGATTATCCGCTGTACCGTTCGGGATGGTATCTATCTTTAGATTGTCGTTCTTTCTGTACGTAATATTAACAGGAGCAGGCTAATGGGCGATCCTGATTATTCATCGTGATGATAGTATGGAACATGTGAATGAGTTTACCTGGCTTTATTCTCATTTGCCTTATACTGACATGGAGCAAAGTGGTTTTTCCAGAAAATATGCCAGCCATGAAAGAAACAGTTAAATCTTCTACGCCTACTCTCTCCGACCGTTTGCATAACCATGTTTCTCATCTTGCGTTGAAAATCGGGCAACGTAACATCCTTCATTTGCATGCACTTAATGCTGCAGCAGCGTATATTCACAATGAATGGACTGCCCAGGGCTATCAGGTGAAAGTACAGTATTACCAAGCCAATGGCGTGCAAAGTAAAAATCTGGAAGTCAGCCGGATAGGCACGACAAAGCCTCATGAAATTATCCTTGTTGGGGCGCACTATGACACAGTGGAGGGTTCACCCGGTGCGAATGACAACGCTAGCGGCATTGCTGCGCTTCTTGAACTTAGTCGGTTTTTTGCCACAGTCGAAACAGAACGCACCTTGCGTTTCGTAGCTTTTACCAACGAGGAATCGCCTTTCTTTTTCTGGGGTCAGATGGGCAGCACCATTTATGCCCAGCAGGCAAAGGCGCGTAATGAGAATATACGCCTTATGATCTCACTGGAAATGCTGGGCTCATACAGCGAAAAGCCAGGCAGTCAAAGTTACCCCTTATTTCTTAAATATTTCTACCCAGATCGTGCAAACTTCATCGCGATGGTCTCCAACTTGGCATCACGCAAGGAATTGAATCAGCTGGTTTTAGCCTTCAAATCCCACTCGGATTTCCCACTAGAATCTCTGGCTACCTTTGAATTCATCCCGGGAGTAGCATGGAGCGATCATCTATCCTTCTGGCGAGAAGGCTACCCCGCGGTGATGGTCACCGATACAGCTTTTTATCGCTACGAAGCCTATCATACGGAGAAAGACACACCCGAAAAGCTGAACTATTCAGCGATGGCACAAGTAGCAGAAGGATTGTTTCATGCTTTGCGAACATTAAAGTTGCCCAAATAAATTAACTAACCTGGGCTCCTTGTTGCGGACAACTCATTTTATTATTGAATGGATCAGGAACAGAGCATGGTCTTTTCTTTACCTTCTTCTGATCAATGCACCAATTAATACGCTGGACTCTATTCAGGTACAAATAAACAATAAACCGAGTTTCAGACAGTTGCGGTTTATGCCTTTTTTCTTCCCTTTTGTATTTGACTCTATTGCTGACTGGCAATTGGCGGTTCCGAGATAACCGCATGCTGCTACGAAATCAGGTCTAAAAAACTCAGAAGTCATTTTTTAACAAAGCGTTACTCTCCCTCAAAAGACAGAATCATGTTGGTTGAAAGACTTTGGTTAGTCCTAGATCAACTCGATCCAATCATTGAATGGGATCAGGAAATTGAAAATCGAATCACTGTTTACGAAACTGATTCCAGAAATAAGTAACTCCAATTTCCAATTAACTCAGATACTCCATACAGCATATACTCAATTAGCGACAATATATTTATTTTAGAAACATAGTCTTATGCATTATAAATAAAAATACGTCTCTAATTAGAGACAAGGTAAATCTTTTAAAAAATATGGGATTATACATTTTGCATATTTTTTGTATAAAACCAATGTGTTGTCGGCGACTTTTCCTCCATATCCTTCTTATAAGATATCATATAACTATTTGTTATTAATATATAAATTATATTGGCACAGATAGTGCTATATATAAAGCAAAGTCATTTTTATTACGGGATTAAAAGAAGATTGGGACTTATCATGAAGATGTCGTCATATCAAGAATAATGAATATGTCATTTTCTTCCCAGCAACCCTGGTTTTACTGCCAGGATTAATTTTGTTTATACCGATCATCCCGAAAATGGCTTGATAAAGGTTAGAGATAACGAATAGTCGATCAATTGCAAAATAATTGGATTTGTCTGCAAAACCCTTTAAGTCTTTGCATCCTGCCAATATATAAGCTTTTGTTTACCTGTAAGAATTATATTTAAATTTTTGCACCGACTGTCGATATCTAAACCAGGTTTAATTGCAAAAGCTAGATTAATCAGCAAGTTATCGTCTGTTTTATGCAATTAAATTCTAAAAAGCGCTGAATGATTTAATGCAATTAAGTACGAGGGAGCCATTTCAGCAAAATTACTTCTGTTCGAAGCAAGTTTGCTGAATCAAATCGAGTTAACGATGATTTCCAAGAGACTCTAAGCGGACGTCATATAACACCTGTATCGCTCTATTTAACATGATTCATGCGAATTTATTCATTCATTTTAAGGAGACTCTAAATAATGGCACATGATTCATTAGGTGGTGGACACGGACATGGGCATGGAAATAGTAATGGACATGGAAATGGACATGATCAGCATGGAAACGGCCATGGGTATGGACATGAGCAACATGGAAATGGACATGGGTATGGACATGTGGAAAATTTTCTAAATGATCACATGCCGGATCATGTAGCAGATGCACATTCAGAACATTTTAATCTTTCGGAACCTTCTGAATATTTAGTATATTCAAGAGATGAAAATTCAGAACATTCAGAGCACTCAGAAAATTCTGAAAATTTAAATCTCAATGTGGAGCATGAAAATAGCAACGGTGGTAGCGATTCCCTAGTTGGTGGCCATGGCAATGATATCTTCGATTTCAATGCCCTTGGTGATGACATCGCTCAGATTGACAATGGCGATATGCTGCCCATCTCACCGGATGATATCCCTACGGGTGCTGATCTGCAGCTTTTCATGACTGATACTTCTGAAACCCATAGCAACGTCACCCCTGAATCCACGGATGGCGAATCATCGATTACGCTGGTTGGTGTGCCCGCTAGCGAAATTACCACCCATATGGAGACATTTGATTTGTCGTAATTCAACAAACGAATACTTCAAAAAGCCCGCAGATGTTTTGCGGGCTTTTTTATATATGGATATTTCACATATCTGGACCAAAAGATATGCAATGGTGCGAGCATTTTGGTGTGAGCTACGTGGCTGTGAGCCGGACATGAAAGTGGGGGAAAATGGCAACTTATAGTGAAGATGTCGTCATATCAAAAATAATGAATATAGTCATTTTCTTCCCAGCAATCCTGGCTTTACTGCCAGGATCAATTTTGTTTATACCGATCATCCCGCAAATGGCTTGATAAAGCTCAGAGATAACGATAGTCGATCAATTGCAAAATAATTGGATTGGTCTGCAAAATCATTTAAGTCTTTGCATCCTGCCAATATATAAGCTTTTGTTTAGCTGTAAAAATTATATTCAAGTTTTTACACCGACTGCCGATATCTAAACCAGGTTTAATTGCAAAAGTTAGATGAATCAGCAAGTTATCGTCTGTTTTATGCAATTAAATTCTAAAGAGCACTGAATGATTTAATGCAATTAAGTACGAGGGAGCCATTTCAGCAAAATCACTTCTGTTCGAAGCAAGTTTGCTGAATTGCCAAGTCAAGTTAATGATGATTTCCGCGAGACTCTAAGTGAACGTCATATAACACTTGTATCACTCTAATTAACATCATTCATGCGAATTTATTTATTCATTTTAAGGAGCTATTCGATATGGGACATGATTCAATGGGTGGTGGGCATGGACATGGACATGGACATGGGCATGGGCATGGAAATGGGCATGGGAATGGGAATGGACATAATGAGCATGGAAATGGACATGGGTATGGGCATGGGCATGGGCATGGGCATGGGCATGGACAAAACGCCCTAGATCTTAGAGAGATATTGAATGACCTTTTAAAGGATAATACTCCGGATCATGGCCATACAGTAGATGCGCATATAGAACATTTTCAACACTCTGAAAATTTAAATTATTTAGAATATTCAGGAAATTCAGAACATTTAGTATATTCAGATCACTCAGAACATTCTCAATATTTAAATCTCAACGTGGAAAACTATCAAGTTCCCGCTTCGCATCAGCACGGAAATACCAGTGGCGGTGGTAACGATTCTCTAGTTGGTGGCCATGGCGATGACATCATAAGTTTCAGTGGACTTGGTGATCACTCTATTCAGCATGACATTGGCAATATATTACCTTTCCAACTCGGCGATATGCATTTTGGTCCAGATACGCATCTTTCCGTTACTCATCATTTTGAAATCAGTAGCAACGTCACCTTTGAATTCACGGATGGCGAATCTTCGATTACGCTGGTAGGTATGTCTGCTAGCGAAATTACTACCCATTTGGAGATATTGGGTTTGTCGTAATTTAACAAACAAATACTTCAAAAAGCCCGCAGATGTTTTGCGGGCTTTTTTATGACTAAATAAAAGAAACAATCTAGTATAGATATTTCACATATCGGATCGAAAGATATGTAATAGGGCGAGCATATTGGAGCCGGCACTATACGTTATTTCAAGTGAGCAGGCATTTTGGGGACATGAAAGCGGAGAAAAACAGGGAATGAAAATGCCAAATGTGAGGCATGACCCTGTGATCTACTGTAATTCTACAGCTCTAGCGGTTAGGAACCTTCGCTTCCTCCGAATATCCAATTAATACTAGGTATTTCCCGATATCGGAAAACACAGGTGACGTGCAACGCAAATCACCCATGTCGGTCTCGATGGAACATGTTATCGTGGAATAGGATTGTCATTGTTTCGGAGGTGTGAGATGGTAAATCATGACACAATGCGCCAAGCTGATGTTGAAGGAAACTATGCCATGTTAGAAAATTTCAATGTCCTCGATATCGTCGAATCTGACAATCTCAAAGAGATCGAAAAAATTACTATGATCGACGGGCTTACAGGTATGCCGGGATGGAAACGCTGTTGGCATACTCTGGAAGGAATTGCTTGATGCACTTTGGTCGCAGAAAGTCATCACCATTATGCCAAACGTTCTAATTACCGGCAGTAACCGCGGTCTCGGCTTGGAGTGGTGTCGTCAATATGCGGAAGCTGGTTGGCGTGTTTTCGCCACTTGCCGATTTCCTGCGCAAGCGGAAGAACTGCAGCGGCTGGAAATCGAGCACAACACCTTAACCACACATCGTCTAGACGTGACTGATCCCGATCAAATTGACGCCTTGGCAAAGGAACTTGCGGATAATCCCATCGATCTCTTGATCAATAATGCAGGGGTTTATTTCGAGAAATACATTCGGCCGGAGCAAGCCACTGATTATGAAGCCTGGGCCCACACTTTCAGCGTTAATACTATGGGTGCTTTACGCGTAAGCCGCGCGTTCCTTGATCATATACGGCATGGTCAAAAGCGTTTAATCGTCGCTATCAGCAGCCACATGGCTTCCATTGCCGAGATCGAAAGCCCCGGTAGTTATTACTACCGCTCCAGTAAAGCGGCATTGAATGCCGCCATGAAAGGATTCTCATTAGAACTAAGGCCGCAGCAGATCGGAGTGTTATTGCTGCATCCCGGTTGGGTGCAAACGCGGATGGGCGGCCCGGGTGCGCCGCTGTCTACCCAAGAAAGTGTCGAGGGTATGCGCTCCATAGTCGACGCTTTTACCCTGGCGGACAATGGTCGTTTCTTACGCTATGATAGCAGCGAAATTCCCTGGTAATAAGACAAAACCATATCATGAGCATAGCAAGTCGCTTGAGCGATTTGAGCTAAGGCAGAGCTATCTCGCTTGCGGAGCAGGGGTTTGCTGTATGCTTTATAAATTCGTTATAGAAAAAAAGAAGTTTAATTTTTTATGCACAAAATTGTGTGACAGCTATGGGCAGAGTCTTGGAGCTTTTTGATTCACGCGTAAGTAACCTTCGCTTCCAGGATGAAAAAGCGGAGCTACACTTTTCCTATACCTGCATTTATTTGGAGCACAAGCCGGATGTCGTCTGGAGCCAGGAAGTGATCATATTTATGGAGCATGCCCAACTTGAGGTGCCCTTACCAGCACTGCCAAATACTGTGGTCGGGGGTTATTTGGAATTGGATGGAAAATATTATGACTTGATTCCCCTTCCACTGCCACAGAAGCAAAATGGCCGATTATATTTGCAGTTTGCCGACGAAAGTGCACTCGTATTACATGGTGAGTATCCGGAAATCAGATTGGTGGGAGAAAAGATATTTTTGAGCGACCGATCATGGGATCGAAGAACAAAAATAACTCCCACGAAAAAATAAATTCTGAAAAAAGACTCAAAATTGCTGAGTCATTTCTGGTTCAGTTTAATTGATTCTTAACAACGATCAATGTTTTCTGTCTCCAGCCGAATGGTCAGAAGTGAATTTTTTATTGTATCGTGGCCGCGCTGATAAATGATCTTGCAAGAACCGAACGATCTCGTTTTGGATTTTCATATCGTTCAGCAGACTAGTATGGTATTGAGGTGGAACTGGGTGTCGTGGAATAAGAAACTGCTTGTCACCTTGATAGGCGCTGAAAAGATCAAACGCTCGTTCGAAGGGAGTAACCGCATCGTCAGGGTGGTGTATAAAAATAATTGGAATATCACTATATGTGGTCACACATTTCGCCACATCAAGTTCGTCAGGTATGGTAGCGCTCACAGCTACGGCAGTGGGTAAAAGAATCGGATACAACGGAAACAGATACCAAAGTTGTTTTAGTTTGCTATATGCGATAGATCCGGGATCGAACACACCTTCTACAATAATTGCGGATAGCACAGCCACCCTGAGTGGTAGGCACAATGCCACAGCGCTACTGATAGAATGCCCCATGTAAGCAACTTCTTCACCAGGATATTCATATTTTAAAAAAGTATAGTAGGCTGCAGCATCACCAATAAGTGAATTAAGATTAGAGCGACCTTCATTTTCGTCATATCCCTGGAAACTGAATACCAACACTCGGAAACCATGACCAAGCAGGAATTTGTAATATTCCAAGGCATGGCTTCTTGCCATCGCATTACCACCCGACACCATAACTGTGCCAGAATCACCCTCAGCTTTGAACAAAAGGCCATGCAGCTCATATCCTGAATCGTTTTTAACCATTACCTTTTTCGCCCGGTGCTGGTTTGATATTGGAGATGGCAAATAGCGAGCTTCCATTCTTCGTGCCAGCTCAGGATAAAGCATCAATCTCGTAGCACAACCACCGAGAAACGATGCAAGAGTGACTACTACTAATATGACAATACTGAACTGATTTGATGGCGGCTTCACCCTCAATTCCTTTAACGATCTTCTTCGCTCCTGACCAGTTAATCATAAAACTTTGATAGCCACCGGCTAAGAAAATTTGGGAAGTATTTTGTTTTACTTGATCGTAACACTTTATTACTCAAAATAATGCGACGCTCCTGCACTCTCCGGTGTGTAATCAAGTTGCTCTATCAATCTTTCAAGAAATGCTCGCTGCCCTTTCAAGATTTTCTCCCTGGCTTCCTGTACTTCAAACCATTGCGCTCTATCGACTTCAGGAAACTGTTGAATTTTGCCACTATGGGGTGGCCATTCAAGGCTAAACAGGTTACTTACGATCTTTGAAGTGTCAAAATCATGCTTTAAGGCCCACGCATGCACTATTTTCCGACTAGGCTGCTTTACCTCCCCGAGATCAATAAACATTCCGTCTACTTCGTGTCCTGTTTCTTCTCGAAACTCTCGTTTGGCCGCAGCGAGCGGATCTTCATCTTTTTCGTATATTCCTTTTGGGATTGACCATGCCCCATCGTCCTTTTTTGCCCAGAAAGGCCCACCAGGATGAACAAGCATGACTTGAAGCTCACTTTCAATAAAGCGATACAAAATGATGCCTGCACTCTGAACGCTCATGAGCCACCTTTACAAAAGTAGGGATTCCTCAGTCTTCGATCCCAATTTTCCTCTCTCAAACTATTTCCATCAATCAGTAAACACTCCGTTCATATAGTTTAATTAAAGAAAGCTCCCGAAGCTTTATCTGCATGTCAACGGAAAAATGTCTTACTGCGTTATTAATTAAAATAATATTGACTTTTAATAAAAAAGAGCGTTTTTTACTAAACGTTTCTCCTCAATATGAATAAACTCAATATTGCTTATACTTGTAACGTAAGAAAGTCGGACATGGATGGCGAACGTTATGGCGAATTTGAAAGCCCAGCTACCATCGAAGCTGTGATAGCAGCGCTAGAACGTCTCGGCGCGAATGTAGAATTGATTGATGTTGGTTCTGATATATATCATCAACTCGAAAAGCGCAAAAATCATATCGATTTAGTCTTCAATAACGCAGAAGGTCTCGATGAGAAGGAATTGCGTGAAGCTATTGTCCCATTTTTCTGTGAATACCTAAGCATTCCTTATACAGGCAGCAGCCCAAAAACATTCATCAACAAGATGGATAAAGCAACGGCAAAAAGGATCGTCGCGTATGACGGCGTGCCGACTGCACGATTTCAGCTCATGGTGCCAGGAGAGCAGCTCAAAGATTTGTCTTTCCCTTTGATGGTAAAACCCTATAGCGAAGGAACCAGTATTGGTATCAGCCAAAAAAGCAAAGTGCACGATTTGTTAGAACTCAATGATGCCATCGAAGCGATCTACACACAGTTCAATCAACCCGCGCTCGTCGAAGAATTCCTGCCCGGAAACGAGTATACGATAGGCCTTATCGGAAACTATGTGCTCCCGATCTTGGAAATCGACTTCGCAAAGATTCCAGGACAGCCTCAGGTACGTGATCCCCACGTAAAAGACATCGAGAATCCCTATATTTCACATCTTTCCTGGACTGAAAAGGCACAAAGCTTCGCGAAGCTCGCCATTGCAGCGCACGAAGCACTTGAAGTGCGTGATTATAACCGTATGGATTTTCGCGAGCGCGATGGCCAGCTCTATTTCCTTGAAGCCAATGTAATTCCTGGTATTCACCCCACAGAAGCTGATCTTACCAATATGTGCCGTCACGCAAACATCGCACACAATGATATGGTTGCATTGATCGTCAATACAGCCGTACAACGACTCTCCCCACTATACCCGGAACGATTCAAAGGAAAGACCCTGCTGCTTGAGGAATTAGCGGACTCCGCCATGGAACAAGCAACCATAGCTGGCACGATTATCCATCGGGACCGGCAGTATACCCTTCTAGGTAAACAGTAAACAAATAAGCAAATCATGATCATACCTATTACGAAAGAATTCTATCCCAATCTTGAGAAGATTGCCCTGCAGGATATTGGTCCTATGTACCAATCTGCAATTCATGATGAACTGGAAGACATCTCCTCTGGCAAATGCTTTGGACACTGCGTAATAGAGAATGGCAATCCTGTCGGCTATGTTATTGTTAAAAAAACGGTTGATACCTATCACCTACTGACCATTGCAGTCGACGAGCATCATCGTGGCAAAGGATATGGCTCTCTGATGTTAGATAGCATTTTTGCTGAGATTGAGAAGCAAGGAGGAAGAATCCTCAATGTCATTACTGATGCCGATGCAAATAAAAGCCTGCGATTCTATCTTAAAAATGGTTTTGTCCTGGCTGGCATTGTTCAAGATGAATTTATCTCAGGCGTTGCTCAAGTACATCTTACAAGACGGACGGGATTTAAACCGTAGAACCGTAGTTAAACGCAGGGGTCTTTAATCCCCTGCTATTCCACACAACACTTATTAATCAGTTCATAAAGGAAATAAGACGATGAGAATCAAAGCAACTAAAATGGATGGGTGTGGCAATTCTTTCTTGATAGTTGATGAGATGAGAACTCCTCTGGCTGGATTTGATCGCTCGCAGATTTCAAACGCATTAGCAATGCAGCACGAGACCGATGGTGTTATTTATCTGGATCGACAACAAGGGCTCCCGACAATGAGGATTTTTGATTGTGATGGAACCGAAGAGACCATGTGCGGCAATGGCTTGCGATGTGCGACACGTTATTTGCGTGACACCTATATTTCCAGCGACATGTTTTCCATCATCACCGGCGACGGAAAGAAGGAAGTGCTCGTCCATGATGATCTTGTCGAAGCGAATCTAGGAGAAGCACGAAACTACCGGCAGATTAATCATCAGCTTCATTTCGTCTTTACCGGTGTCCCACACGTGGTGGTGATTGGTTCTGAGGTTGATATAGAAACCGCAAGAGTATTGGGTAAATCCTTACGGGAAGAACAGTCTTTATGTGAGTTCGTCGGTCATCCGGAAGGTGTCAACGTTGATTTCATTTGGCGCGACCAGGAAGGCATTTCGGTACGCACGTATGAAATGGGTGTCGAAGATGTCACCAAAAGTTGCGGAACAGGAAGCGCAGCGAGTGCTTACGTGGCGGCTAAGGTCTTTGGGATAACGCTGCCGATCATCACGAACTCGATCGGAGGAAGCCTGCAAATCAGAGAGAACAATGGACACTTGTCAATTTGTGGTCCGACACGTTATCAAGGAAAGGTCATCGGGTTTGCGAATACTACTCATCCAAAATCAGCAATGCCAATCGATCACTTGCAGCGAGGGTATGCTTGGCTAAGTATGTAGGAAGGTTTATTCATCTTAATTGGATAGTGCCGCATGAGATATTAGCCCTGAGGGTGAAACATCGAATTTGAATAGTAGCGAGGAAGAATGCTGAAGTTTTGACATAGCGTGTAGCCATGCTGCACGATAGTATTGTCATCATAGGCCGCGTTCTGCATGCAAATATTCTGTTACTATCGCAATTCTCAAAACGACGCACAGCCACTTATAAACTGTTCGATTCAGTGTAGGTTTTTTTAAGGGTGATCGTATGGAATTTTCAATTGTGACTTTTTTATTAATTATGGCCGCAATGGCACTTGCAGATGTGTGCTGGACACTCTATTTCATTGATGTAGAAGAAAGAAGAGCACACCCTGCTGCATTCTGGTCAGCCATGATTATTCTAGTCACAGCATTTACGGTCACGAATTATGTCGAGAACAAAATCTATATATCTGCTGCCTTCCTGGGTGCATATTTAGGAACCTATGTAACCATTAAGTGGAAGGTGAAAAAAGAAAGCAATCAAAAATTTTAAGCCTGATAAGTCAGAATCAAAGAAATTAAAATCTGCATAGCTACTTTTCTGAAGCAGAGGTTTCAGCTTCCGAGAAAATGCTCACCCGCGCAACGCCATCGTTACCGATGACACCGCGGTACATTCCTGTGGTATTGAAGCACATGGCATAATTGCCTTTTCCATCCAACACAATCAAACCACCATCACCACCAATGGCGGCAATTTCCGCTAGAACATTATTGGCCGCTTCGGCAATCGGTTTGTGCTGTAATCGCACCTGTGCCGCCGTGTTAAATGCGGCTGCAGCACGGATGAACATTTCTCCGGTACCGGTTGCAGATACCGCAACCGAGTGATTGTCCGCATAGGTACCAGCGCCAATGATCGACGAATCCCCCACGCGCCCGAAGCGCTTGTTCGTGAGTCCGCCAGTTGATGTGCCAGCAGCGAGATTGCCATAACAATCCAGCGCCACAGCACCAACCGTGCCGCGCTTTTCATTCTCGCCTGGCAATGGTGTAACCGGAGCAGCGTCATGATCGCGCAGCACGCGTTCCTTGGCAATCGCTTTTTGTAACTGATCCCAGCGGTATTGCGTATAAAAATAAGATGGATCCACGATCTCAAGACCCTGTTCGGCAGCGAAAGTTTCAGCACCCTCGCCCATCAGCATCACATGCGTGCTTTTTGTCATTACAGCGTGAGCGGCACGGATCGGATTGCGAATCGTTGTGACCGCAGCAACAGCACCAGCCATGAGTGTGGAACCATCCATAATCGATGCCTCCAGTTCATTATGGCCAGCATGGCTGAACACCGAGCCCTTGCCAGCATTAAACAAGGGTGAATCTTCCATTACCACGATTGCTGCAATCACAGCATCAATGCTGCTGCCGCCAGCTGCAAGTATCGCATAACCAGCGATCAGAGATTGAGCAAGTGCCTCTGTATAAGCCTGCTTACGTTCCGTTGTCAGCTTACTGCGAATGATAGTACCGGCGCCACCGTGGATCACCAGCCGAATCGGTGAAGCATCTGCCATTAGTAAGCTGGTCACCATTTCTTCCAAGGACAAGAGCACCGATCTGTTTTTTCGGTATTCATAAGCGTTTTGTTCATCACTGGACTCAGAGTATATTTACATCTGCGCCACCCTTCATGCCGACCAATTTTTGTTCGAATTTGCATGGCGCAATTGAATACTTGTGTTCTTTATTCTAAATCATGCTTCTGCAAACTCACCAAGAATTTGCTCGTATAGCTGTCGATCAGTATCGTTAAACAAAACAAAGCGAATATGTTTAACAGTCAAAAGTCTGGGAAGCATATCGAAAATTGTCTGGAAAGCGATCCTTGTAGCCGATTCTAATGGGTAGCCAAAAAAGCCCGTTGAGATTGCCGGAAAAGCAATGGAACTGATGCTATTATCCTCAGCCAGTTGCAGCGCATTACGATAACAACAGGATAACAGTTGATCAGAAGGCTCTTCTTTGCCGTAGACCGGCCCAAGACAATGAATAACATAGCGGTTTGGCAGATTATATGCTCTGGTTATGACCGCCTGGCCAGGCTGAATAGGCGCAAGCTTGCGGCATTCCTCTTCGAGGTCAGGGCCCGCCCCCCGATGGATCGCGCCCGCCACACCTCCTCCCATCCGCAACATGGCGTTAGCCGCGTTAACAATGGCATCCATATCAGATTGAACCGCAATGTTTCCCTGAACACACTCAATGGTTACGCCGAAGAATTCACGCTTAGTCATAAATTACATCTCCCATTATTGTATTAGAGTAAATTTATATCCCTTAACCGCTTTACTCTTTTACCACCTCAATGGCCTAGCTGCTGCAGCTTGCTCTTTGTCGACCTACCGTGACTGCGACCAACCGCTGGGCAAAGGCCAGGACTGAGATCTTTGATAGCACATAACCACTCACTCAGCAGATTGGGCAATATTACTCATGATGCTACGCATCATCAACCTTGAAGCTATACAAATCTACTTTTAACAAAACCTAGTTTAGCTTTTTCATCTTTGAAAATGATTGGAAACTACTTCGGTTAAAAAACTTTTGTGATCAAAATAAGATCAAAAATTATCAAGCTTTTTGCACGTAAGGAATAAGAATGCATGTATAGCGATATTAGACACAACTTGCCTGTTTTAGCTTATCGTGCGGCTGATATCGCCACCATTGTGTTAATGCACAATCGGCGAATATTGTTGTATGGTCCACCTGGAGTCGGCAAATCGACCTTGGCAGCACAATTGGCGCATGAACTCAACAAGGCTGGTCGAAGCTGTTACTGTATCTGTGCCGATCCCGGTTCGCCCGCCTTTGGTTTTCCAGGTGCTGTTTCTCTCGCTAGATGGCAATCGGATGACTGGCAGATTCGCAGTTATGAAGCTATCTGCAGTCTCAATGCAGGCCGTTTCCGCCTGCCGCTGGTTTTAGCGATACGACACCTCGTCCAATCCCTTGCCCAATCGCTTGATTACGACGTATTGTTAATTGATGCCCCTGGCGTAGTCCGTGGCGTTGCCGGCAGTGAATTGTTACAGGGTTTGTTCGAGGTGGTAGCTGCCGATGCTGTGCTCGCGCTTACTGCGGCTGATGGCCATCCAGCGCTGCTGGATGAATTGCGTAACTTGACAGACCAGCTCTTCGTGGTCCAAGCCAGCGTGGAGGCCAAGCGACCAGGGAAACGCAGTCGCGCTCGCCAGCGGACAATGCTGTGGAATAACTACCTTAAGCACGGTATTGAACACACAGTCGATCTTGCGCAAGTAAATATTATCGGCACACCGCCCCCCTTAGGCGAAGCCAGTGCCTGGCCAGGAAGACAGATCGCACTATTGAATCGCAATCAGACCCAGGTCATGGCCGAAGTGAAGCACTTGCACGGAAAGCAATTAACTGTCAGATTGCCATACTTACCGCACGCTTTCGATAGTTTATTGATCCGGGATGCGCAGCGCTCACTCAACGGTCTGGTAGAAACGGCTATACCGTTTGCGGCAGAGCCGCTCGAATACCTGCCGCCATCTACTGTGAATCGCCCACCCCAGCAAAATGGAGGAATGCGGATCATAGGTCGAGTCGGCCAAATCGATTTCTGCCTGGTTAATGGTATTTTTGGCGATCCGCTATTGCACGTGCGCTTGCGGCAGCAAAGGCGAAGCCTGCTGTTCGATTTGGGAGAGGGTGTGCGTCTGCCCGCACGCATTGCTCATCAGGTAACGGATGTTTTTATCAGTCACGCCCATATCGACCATATTGGTGGCTTCATGATGTTATTGCGGTCACGCATTGGTAAATTTCCACCATGCCGCCTGTATGGACCGCCAGGATTGGCTCAACACATTAAAGGATTCCTGCAAGGTATATTATGGGATCGGATCGGTGAGCACGCGCCCTGCTTTGAGGTAACGGAAATGCATACAGACCGATTGCTACGTTTTCGACTGCAGGCAGGCCAGGAAGCATGTGTGCAGCTCGACGAGGTCAAGTTGGAAGCAGGGGTTATCCTGCAAGATACGGGTTTCCGTATTCGAGCACAAATGCTGGATCACCATACGCCGGTGCTGGCCTACGCCTTCGAGCCGACAAAGGAGATCAATATCCGCAAAGATTACTTGCAAGCACATAACCTGAAGCCAGGACCTTGGTTGGCTCAGTTGAAAAAACACCTGTTGGCCGAAAATGACAGAGCAATAATTACTCTGCCTGATGGAATGGTGACTAATGTGGCTGCTATCGCAACTGATCTGACTCTGATCAAGCCAGGCAAGAAATTAGTTTATGCAACCGATCTTGCTGATACCGTGGATAATCGCAAGCGTCTCCAGGCTTTAGCCCGATACGCCCATACCTTTTTCTGCGAAGCTTGCTTTATGGAAAGGGATGTCAGCCAAGCTGCGCAGACTGGTCATTTAACCACACGCGCTTGCGGCGAAATTGCGACGGCTGCTGAAGTTGCCAGACTGGTACCCTTCCACTTTTCCCAGCGCTATGCTGACAAGCCACAGCAGGTTTATGATGAGATACATGCCGTCTGCTCACGTGTTGTCATGCCACCTCCCTTGCAGCCCATTGGGATTACCAACGAACAGGATGAACTAACCTAGTAAAACTAACATAGCTTAGCAGCGTCAGTAGAAATCAAGTAATCATTAGAGTTTGCGTGACTAAGTGTTTAATTTTTTTATGCCCCTGATTTCCTTGCACCTCGATCCCGGTTTTTTCCGTATGAAGACTCAATAGCTGTTATTTAGTAATCACCCTGCTTGATGGTACCAGTAGCCAAAACAGAGCCCTGTGATGTCAAAGTAAACAAAAATATAAACTGGGCTTTTTGTTAGCCGACAAAATCGGGCAGGTAAATTAGCTATGGGATCGTACCACCAGGCATTCTATTCCCTGCCGGGCCAGACTCTGGCAGGCGGTGTGCGCTTCGTTTTTCTGCAAACCCACCAATTGGGCTCGATAGAACTTACGATTGCTAATCTCAATCTCGGTTACCACTATTTCACCTGGTACCCAGCGGGTGGCAGCTTGCGCCTGGGCCTGGGCTCGATCGTACGCCTGATAGGAACCTATTTGAATTCCCCAGCTGTTGCTATCCACCACCGCAACCCTCTGGAGCGCAACATTGACCTCTGACGAAGTAGGCCGTTTCATCATGGCCAGTTCGGGAGTCTTTGGTTGCAAGGGAACCGGTTTAGAGACAGGAGCAGACATACTAGCCTTCATAGCTACGGCTGGCGCCGCATCGATATTGCTGACATTACGGGCTGACTTGGTTGCCAGTTCGGGGGTCTTTGGCTGCAAGGGAGCCAGTTTAGAGACAGGAGCAGACGTACTAGCCTTCATAGCTACGGCTGGTGCCGCATCGATATTGCTGACATTACGGGCCGACTTGGTCGCGACTGATTGCGTAAAGCTGCGATCCAGCAGCTGGGCCATTTGCCGATCGCGCGAGGCGGCGCTTTGTCCACCCATCACCACCGCAACTATCCGTCGATTACCCCGCTTGGCGGAAGTGGCCACATTGAACCCTGAGGCCCGGATAAAACCGGTTTTCAGGCCGTCAACACCCGGCGTGTTTCGTACCATGCGGTTGTGACTGTTATAGGTGATACCTTTGTAACGAAACGACTGGGTCGAAAAATAATGGTAGTACTGAGAAAAATCCTTCATTAACCGCGTGGACAAGGTTGCCATGTCCCGAGCCGTAGTTCTCTGCTCACTGTGCGGTAGACCGGAGGCATTGCGGAAGGTGGTGGAATACATGCCAAGCTTGCGGGCTTTCTCCGTCATCATGCGACCAAAGTTAGCCTCAGTGCCACCCAACGCCTCGGCTACCACCGCTGCTACGTCGTTGGCGGAGCGCACGATCAGTGCTGGAATCGCATCACGCACGTTAAGGGTATCACCCGATCGCAATCTGATATTAGTCTGCGGCATGGACGCTGCATGAGTCGATATCTGCATGGGAGTATCAAGATTCATCTTACCTCGCTCCATCGCCTCGAATAACATGTAGAGCGTCATCATCTTGGTCAGAGAGGCAGGATAACGGCTGGCATCAGCATTTGACTCGTGAAGCACTTGACCCGTATCCGCATCGATCACGATAGCAGCATGACGAGGATTCGCCTGTACCTGGCCTACCAGGGAGAGTAATAACAATACAACAAAGACAAGAAATCCTTTTCTCCTTGCACCTTTCAAAGCAAACATAGGACCTATCCTTTCTGCAATAATGCAAATCAATGTATTAATCAATGGACTCACCCATCAGCCTGTCCTGTCGATAGCCTAAATGAAACACTCTGCTGCTGAACAGCATATAAATTAACTTATCCATGGTCGTTACTCACATCGCAATTGTAATATCCCAAATAGCCTATGATTTAGGCAAAATGTAAATCATAGAGCTATGTGTGATATCCAATCAGCCTTCAATTGCTGCTGATCAGGTTACACAAGGGTGGCAAATTTAAATGATGGATATCATCCATCCCCCGCATGATCGTCAATTAGCCTGAGTTTTTTTCCTCAGCCCTGCTGGTTTGCAATATTTTTTCAAAAGCCATGTCCCTTTTTGTCGCTTGCTGAGCAGATTGTGATCACACATTTTTTCACACGCTACGCGGCCTAATCGACCACCAACCTTGCCTGCATGAGTACAGCGTGGCCGCTGCTCATGGTCGTTTAAAGTCAGGTCAACGTAATAGCTGCGATTTTATCCGAATTGCTGCTAAACGCCATACCTGATTTTGCAAGCTAATCAGTAATTCCAGGTGTTTGCACTAATTCTCTGCGGAGGAATATGAGGAGTATAGTGTGCTTATTACCGCTTCATCAAAGGATAACTAAATGCTGGAATCTTCATTTCGTCTCGGTACTGTTTTTGGTATACGTATCGGAGTGCACTATACGTGGGTTATCGTCTTTTTTTTGCTAATCAGCTCGCTGTTTGCGGTATTTAGAAATGCTCACTCAGAGTGGAGCAGTCATGCCACATTGCTGACCGCTTTGCTGGCTACACTGTTATTTTTTGTCAGTATCATCCTGCATGAGCTAGGTCACAGCCTGATAGCGATAGCTCGCGGGATCAAGGTGCGCGCCATTACGCTCTTTGTTTTCGGTGGTGTGGCGCAAACTGAGAAAGATGCAGATACTGCCGCAACCGAATTCTTCATTGCAATTGCAGGGCCCCTGGTAAGCTTTGCGCTCGCGGGTCTGTTTTATTTACTCAAGCTTTGGCTAATGCCATACAGTGAAACAGCCACAGCAATATTCGATTGGTTAACAACCATTAACTTGGTGGTAGCGATCTTTAATTTAATACCTGGTTTTCCAATGGATGGTGGCCGTGTTTTCCGCGCCCTGGTATGGAGAATCACTGGAAATGCTGGTAAAGGAATGGAATGGGCTGTAATGAGTGGCAAGATAGTCGCCTATGGCTTAATGGTTACAGGTATGCTGGTAGCCTTGCAGCCAGCCACGCTGATCAATGGTCTGTGGTTAATAGGGATAAGCTGGTTCTTGCTTGCCGTGGCAGAGGACAGCAAACGTGCTTATTTCAGGGAACACCTGGCTGGTCATGTATCTGTTGGTGATGTAACACAAAAAGAAGTGCCGACGATAGCTGCAGACATGAGCATATTGGACTGGATAGATAAAAAGATGTTACTGACCGGCCACCGTGCGTGTCTAGTGATTAAAGATAACCAAACTATCGGCCTAGTATCACTAAGTGATATTGTTAAGTGTCCACGCGAGCAATGGTCCAGCACGCCAGTGCGTGAGATCATGACCCCGCTCAAACGTCTTTATATCGCCAAGCCTAATAACAGCATCCTTGAGGTATTACAAATCATGAATGAGTATGGCATCAACCAAGTGCCTGTAGTCGACGAGGGTAAAATTGTTGGCTGGATCGATCGCGAACATATACTGAAGATTTTGCAACTACACATCGACACCGGCCGTTAATCCCGTCATCAAGCTCATCTAACTGAGGATATCAGGTCTTCCTATTCACGCACATAAATCGGTAATCGGGACTGCCATTGGCGCCAGCCGCTCATCCCTTCAGGCAGGCGCTCATGCGCACCCAGTACCAGTATGCTTCCCGCTGAAAGTTGTGTTTGTAATTTATGCAGAAATTGTACTTGTCTGTTTAAGCTGAAATAGGTGAACACCAGATTGCGGCACAGCACCAGATGATAAGATTGCGTACCAACCATCTGCTCTACATCAGCAAGTGAAAAAGTGACTGGCTGCTGATAAATGGGATGCAGACAATATTGATCATTGATTTGTCTGAACGCTCTTTGACGCCATTCAGGTGCTAAATTCTTCACACTGCTAAATGGATAGCACGCTTTGCGTGCCTGTTGAATCATGAGCGGCTCAATATCTGTTGCAGTAATCGATATTACAATTTCCGGGTAGTAGTTTTGCAAAACAAAAGACCAGAGTAACACCAGGCTATAAGCCTCTTCACCTCTGGCACAGCCTGCACTCCAGCAATATAAGTATTTTTCACCTCGCAGCAGCAGCTGAGCACACAATCGGGGTATTAATTCACTTTCAAGTCGATTAAAAACGACTTTATCACGATAAAAACGTGAGATGGTGACATGAGACAAGATGGCCAGAGTTTGCCATTCAGAAGCATGGCTAAGCAAATAATCACGATAAGCCAATTCATCCGCAAGACCTAGCCGGTTAATACGCTGACTAATACGTTTACATACCTGTTTTCTAACTCGGCGAAAACCCTGCCAGCGTAGTTGCATCTGCGGCAGGGCCCACTGCAAGAAGTGAATACAGGCTTCATCTTTCACAAGTATTATCTATTTAAAGCCAGCCAGCCTTTCCTGTTATTATTGATCAAAAATACCATCGGTTCTCAACAAAACCGGGCCTCACAATCCGGAAAGCATGATGTAGGTCCATGCAATATAGCATGGGATCAGCACATCAGTACTGCTAGAGTTTGGAGCCACCCGCTACAAAAGCAATATTCTTGCATCCAGTTATTGCTATCTAATCTAATTGTTAAACCCAGATTCCTCAGTTGATCGTTCATGCGGGTATTAACATTATGAATATAATAGTCTTTCCTATACATTTCATTCTCACCTTCCAGGTGTTTACGCTTCGGTGCGGAGTGCACGATTTTACAAGCACATAACTGCATTGCGACTCCTTGGCATGGAGCGACCATTCTGCATCGTTCGCCTTGCCCTGCGCTCGCAAAACCGCCACTCCATCCCGTCCAGCTAAGAAATCCAGATTAAAACTTTATCCGTCCGGATTAATAACACACCAGTCAGATCACTTGCTCTTTTCTTTCTCAATGCACCTCTCGCTAAGGAATAAAAATTGTAGGCTTCTGCATTATTGCCTATCTCTTTGTTATTCCTTAGCATCAATATGAAACAAAACAGGATCAATTCTCATTCTCAAACTGAAATTAAACACTGAGAAGAAAACAAAGGAGGCATTCAATGGAGATTGCTGACAAAGTACTAAAAAGAACAACACGGGCGTCTGTGAGAAACGTGCTGGCTATTCTGCTGGCTGGAGTAACGACATTTCTATATGCGGCGTGGCAATTAGTGATGGAGCAGCAATTTTTCTTGCGCATGTTTGTTGTAGAGCGAATAGGTAAACGGGGTGTAGTGAGACTGCCATTGGGGTATGTAAATGTGTTATCGCTAAAGAGCATCATGTTATGTCAACATCTGGCTAATAATCCTGACGTATTACGAAAGGAGCGTCAGCGAACAGAACAGCAGATATTACAAAGATTGAAAAACTACAACCTACCGCGCCGACTAATTCTAGATATTGCGGAATATCGTCCTGGCAAGATTGAGCCGCACCAGTTTTACCATGAGCACGTCAAACGCTCCATTCCGTGCGTATTGCGTGGATTTATGGAAAATGTACCCGCAGACTGGACACTCGCAACACTGGCAGAACGATTTCCTGATGCAGTGGCACAGGCTCTGAACAAGCACAGCATGAAGATGATCAATACATCACTATACCAGATCGCTAAGGATCGTCGCTGCGATTTCATCCCGCAACAATTACTGCTCGACCAAAACCCAGCCTTCTACCAACATTTTGATATCCCACGGTCACATGCCTATTTCCCAGTCATGGGTCGTCCATCCAAACCTATTCTGAGTTTTCTGATTCTCGGTCTCGGCACGGGGTTAAATGCCAATTACCACTGCGAAGAAGGTCTCAACTGGTATCTGGCCGTATCGGGAACCAAGCGCTGGACATTGATTGAATCCGAATATTCCTGGCTGTTATATCCGGCCGCTCGTGGCGATGGTATGCGACGGTTTGCAGCATTCCGCGCTGACGAACAGGGTGAGCCAAGTGATCGTGACGCTTATCCATTAGTGGAGTACGCTCCGCGTTATGAGTTCGACCTGCACCCGGGTGATGTTTTATTTTTCCCAGCATGGATGTGGCATAAGACCATCAACCTCGATGAAGAAGGACTAGGTGTTACTTGTCGCTATAGCGCACCAACGGTGATGTCGAACAGGTATTTCCGTGGCCTGCAGCTGCTTTCGACTGGTTTCTGGAAAAGCTGCCCTGAAGTCATCAGCAGCACCATTCGCGGCAATATTGGTGATCTAGCCAGGAACACCGCCCATAATGAACAGGAAACCATACTCTACTGAAAACCTGGCTGCGGGTTTTCAACAAGGCCCAAATTTGACTATTTTGATCGGCTAATCACAAATGCGCGTTGATGGAAAAACCGCTATCTTTACATGACGATAAACACCGACCGATTTTTAACTTAAAAAACAGACGAGTATAGAGCAAACGTGTATAAATCAGCAAGACAAGCATATTGAGACTTTAGTACTCTTTTTTCTCTTTCATTTTTAGACCATGGCTTTGAGCTAGCCCTCATTATTCCATTTCCAAATCAAACATGACGCAAGAGCGAGCCGCAGGCAGTATAAATAATACGGCAAGGAGAAGCCGACAAAATCAGGTTTGATTTAAAAATGGAATTAATCGTTACCATTCCAGAATTGCTGATTATTTCATCAGTTCACGCATGAGAGTGTGCACATCTACCGGCGCCCCCAGGCGGCGAGCAACCTCTAAAATTTGGCCAGAACTGGGCTTGACTAAACGGGAGCATGCTTTCGAGTTTGCGTAAATGGTGTCTTCACAGTAGGCTGGTCTTGCACCCGAGCAGGCAAGCGCATCGGCGTAGCGCGAACTGCTACAGTAGGATGGGTGTGATGCGAAGCATGCGCCGGAATTGGCGTAGTTATCGCTTTCGCAATAAGCTTCGCTAGCCAGGAAGCAGGCACCGGAGTGAGCGTAACTCGAGCTGCTGCAATATACTGGATGTGATGTAAAGCACGCACCAGAATTCGCATTGCTATCACTTTCACAGTAGGATGCATTAATCAAGAAGCATGCTCCTGCGTTGGCAAAACTCGTACTGTCACAATAGGAGAGATGCGAGGCGAAGCAAGCCTTGGCGTCAGCATTGGTAGTACTTCTGCAATACTCGGATGGCTCAGTGGGTAATGTAAATCCGCTGAGCAGATTCAGAAGCAGAAACAACAGTATGAATCGCCAGATACTTGTCATCACCTACTCCGATATATCCTAAATTTTGTCCTGGAAAGAGCGTCCACTACAGTCAACGCCCAAAACAGCATCAATGTAACAAAGTGAGAAAATAAGTCATAGACAACAGATCAAACGCTAGTATTGTGTGGCGTATCGACACCTTGGGTGGGCATCAGTCCAGTTCGGTCCGCTGTAACTCTGCAGTGTGGCTTATCATTGGCAATATCGAAATCATTTTCCAAATGAAATGGCTGCAGGTTCTCCAGATGATCCGGACTACCTGGTTTAACATTTACAATTTTCCAGCCATATTCTGACTTTGCATTATTATATTTTTGCCGGCTTATCCATGCGCCACATTGGTCCTGGCGCCACTCGGATATGTCTTGCCCCAGTGTCCCTCTTCCTTTTTCCCAGACTGCTTGTACCAAATTCTCATCGATAGTCATAGTCTTCTCCTGCAAAAAGGTTTTCTTAATATTTTCTAATAGTCAGAACTGCTTGTTCACCGATACCATCATTAAAATTTATTTGTCAATCTCGGTTTCGGTCTATTATTAGAAAACAGTGTAAGCAGCAAATTCCATCATGCAGGTAAGAAAGAAAATTTATCAGTAACACAGTGGTGATCTACCACCGCGTACTAACAAGCGTAGGTGGGTATTTGCCAGAAAAAACCCTGCTGAACACGCTTTGAGAACGCAGACGCAGCTGCGGACGGTTCATATCACGGAGGTTTATATGAAATCACAAAATGAGCGCCATGAGCACAAACAAAAGGGCAGCACAGCGCAATCCTTACCAGCTGCTGAGATCAGAGGATTCTATACTTGCCCCATGCATCCCGAAATTCGGCAAAAAGACCCGGGAAATTGTCCAATCTGTGGTATGGCGCTGGAACCGGAAGCGATGACTGGAGAAGAAGGTGAAAACCCGGAGCTGACCGATATGCGTGAAAGGCTCTGGCTCGGCTTGCTGCTAACTCTCCCCGTTTTCTTATTGGAAATGAGTGCCCATTTTAGGGGTCAGCTCTTTTACCTCAATACTCATTTAGCTAACTGGATACAGCTGGTACTGGCTACCCCAGTGGTGCTTTGGGCGGGAAAACCCTTTTTCACGCGCGGCTGGACTTCATTGAAAACGCGCAAATTGAATATGTTCACGCTGATTGCCATGGGCACAGGGGTGGCCTGGCTATACAGTTTGGTGGCAACGCTGGCACCTGGTATTTTTCCCACTGACTTCCAGCAGGTGAACGGCGCTGTGGCGGTATATTTTGAGGCTGCTGCAGTGATTACGGTACTTGTCTTGCTGGGACAGGTACTGGAACTCAAAGCACGCGAGCGGACAGGCGGTGCAATCCGTGCGCTACTCGATCTGGCGCCCAAAACAGCTCGCCGGCTTAGCGCCACAGGAGAAGAAGATGTACCACTGCAACATATCCATGTGGGTGATCTGCTGCGTGTTCGGCCTGGTGAAAAAGTTCCTTTGGATGGCATCGTTACCGAAGGACGCAGCGCAGTGGATGAATCGATGGTGACGGGTGAATCGATGCCCGTGAAGAAAGAACCCAACAGTAAGGTGATCGGTGGCACGATTAATCAGACTGGCAGTTTTGTGATGAAAGCCGAGCGCGTGGGTAAAGATACGATGCTTGCGCAAATCGTTCACATGGTGGCTGAAGCACAGCGCAGCCGCGCTCCAATTCAAAGACTGGCTGATGTTGTTTCTTCCTGGTTTGTGCCTGCAGTTATCATCATTGCTTTGCTGGCCTTTATCGGGTGGGTTGTATACGGACCGCCCTCTACCACCCTCAGCCATGCGCTCATTGCTGCAGTCAGTGTGTTGATTATCGCTTGCCCCTGTGCGCTGGGGTTAGCCACGCCCATGTCAATCATGGTCAGTGTCGGCAAAGGCGCACAAGTGGGCGTGCTCATTAAAAATGCCGAAGCGCTGGAGCGTATGGAAAAAGTAGATACGCTGGTCATTGATAAGACCGGAACACTCACTGAAGGCAAGCCAACAGTAACCAAAATTGTTACGACCGAAGGATTTACCGAAGACACGTTGCTAGCGCTGGCTGCTTCGCTAGAACAAAGCAGCGAACACCCGCTGGCGCATGCCATTGTCACAGCAGCGAAAGCAAAGAGGCTCGATCTATCTGCGGCAGATCAATTTGATTCACATACCGGCAAAGGTATTATCGGAAGAATAAAAGGGCAAAATGTTGCCCTAGGCAATGCAATGCTAATGGAAGAACAGGCCGTCGATGTTTCATCACTCAGTACGCAAGCTGATGCACTACGAGCCGAGGGTGCTACTGTCATTTTTATGGCTGTAGACAGCAAACTTGCCGGGCTGTTGGCCATAGCCGACCCGATCAAGACGACGACAACGGCGGCGATCAAGGCGTTGCAGCAAGAGGGTATTCATATTGTGATGCTAACTGGTGATAACCGCCGCACTGCTGAAGCTGTAGCCAAGAAACTCGCGATCACCGAAATCGAATCAGAGATTCTGCCAGAAGACAAAGGCAAAATTGTCAGAAAGCTGCGGGAAGCAGGACGAATTGTCGCTATGGCCGGCGACGGCATCAACGATGCACCAGCATTGGCTGCGGCCGATGTTGGTATTGCCATGGGAACGGGTACCGATGTGGCCATGGAAAGCGCTGGCATTACGCTGCTCAAAGGCGACCTGACTGGTATCGTACGCGCTCGCAAGCTATCCATGGCAACCATGCGCAATATCCGACAAAACCTGTTCTTTGCGTTTATTTACAACGCTGCCGGGGTACCTGTGGCAGCAGGTATGCTCTACCCTTTCTTCGGGATCCTGCTCTCGCCGATTATCGCCGCTGCCGCAATGTCACTTTCTTCGATCAGTGTCATTGGTAATGCCTTGAGATTACGCCTCACTCCTTTGCAGTAATCATCTGTTAATGTTTGTTGAAATGCAGCAAAATCATCAGAATATTTTCAATCTGAGTTAGCAAAATTACTTTCTGGATCATTTCTCAGCATGTTTGACAACATATAGGATCCTCGGTACATTCCGGCTAAATAGAAAAAGATGTTTATATTAACTCTCCTCCAAATGCAATTGTGTCAAGGGTGACGCGTTTCTCGAATGTGTCTGCGCGGAGCTGATCGGAGTAAATATCAAGACTTCCGTCGAATTCACGTTGCGTGAAACTACAATAGACTCGAAACGGCCTGGGAAATGGTCGATCAATGCTGTAACTACGAAAAGCGTCAGCCGGTGGTGAAGTCTTGAGTGCCTTGGCGTATGAGTCATGGAGTAAACCTTTTTCAATAGCCTACCTAAACCGTGCGTTTCCAAGGGAGTCACACTGATACTTATGTCCAAAAGAAAAATCGTATCACTATCGGTCACCGTGAAGAATCGACTAGATGGGGCCAGAACCATTGTTCATCCATCTGATATATCTCGTATTACGCCCACCATGCACCCTGCTTTCCGATCGCTCGCTAATTATTTTCGATGCTCTTTCTTGCTACTTTTGTTTATTTGCGCGGAAGCGCTTGCCCAAGAGGCACGCAACGTGGAGGGATGCAGTATCCGGCGAGGCACATTTTGCGTGGATATGAATCTGTACGGAAGCGATCTTCAAAATGCGAATCTGGCAAATTCCCAGTTCACCCGATCGGTACTTTCCAAAGCGAATCTCGCTGGGGCCAATCTAAATGAAGCGAATCTGTCGAGTACTCAACTACGCGAAGCCAATCTGAGCCAAGCTTCGCTGGTAAAAGCAAATGCCCGGGGCGCACGTTTTAATGACGCACAGCTAGTAGACGCGAATCTGCAAGGTGCTATTCTACAAAATGCGGATCTGAGTGGCGCTAATTTGACAGGAGCCAAGCTGACCAGCGCAGATTTCACCAACGCAAGACTTAGTGGCGCCAAACTCGACCATGCCGATATCCAGCGCGCCAACATGCGCGCCGCCCATTTGCGTGGAGCATCCCTGGTTAGCGCCAATTTGCAAGGGGTAAATTTTACCGATGCCGATCTGACCGACGCAGATCTGAGTGGAGCCAATCTCGAGCAGACTATTTTTACCATGGCGCGTACAAGTGGATGCAAGGGTTGTCCCTAATTCCATTTGCAAATCAAACATGGCGCAAGAGCGAGCCGCAGACAGTATAAATAATATGGCAAGGTGAAGCTGTCGACACTCACCCCGATTGCCCAAGCGCATCCCTCGGTACCCATACCCAGCCTTCTGAAGCCGGTATGTCGCTAGCCGGCGAAGCAAGCAACTCACGCTGCTCCGCATAGAGATAAGCAACCAGGGCGCAGGTCAAAGCATCCTCTTTGTCTTCATGACCTAAAGCATCATAGCGACTACGCAACCTGGCGATCATGACGGAGCGCTGGCATCCGGAGGGATAGGTTTCCAGCACAGTCAGTGAACAACCGTCGGTCCAGACGCCACAGCTTGAGATCTGGCGGGCAAATCGCGCCAATACATGCATCCCTTTGGTCGTCTGGCTGCCTATCATGTCCTTGATAGGCGACAACGGGGCAAGTCCCTGCTCGAACAGCAGACGCTCTGTCTTTCGGTACAGATAAGGGTTGCTGAACGAGTCGCCCAATGCTGCGACGCCTTTCAGTTCTGTGATCAAGTTGATCAACTCTTCAGAGAATCCCAGCGGTGTGTCGATCGCCAGATAGATGTGCGACATAACATGAATAGTGTCAGCAGCGGCACACGGTTCAAACAATGCCTGAATCCATGCATTGGAGGTTTCTGCCGCATTGATTGAATTGCGCAAGTTGCCGCGCCACGGCTGGCCGACAATAGCGAGCGATGCATCCAGGATCACGATGGCATCGTGACTCCTGCTATTTTTATCGCAATTCCAGCCACCTACATCCCAACCAATGTAAAAATCCTGGGATTGTGCAACACTACTCATCTTAACTAGCCTGCAACTGAAAGTACGCACTCCAGTCTATAATGAACCACCGAGATGACATCATTTTCTGCACTCAGAGCTTATTCAAGTGTAGGGACGGTGCGCAGGAAATGATCAACATTCAGCAGCATTAAATGATTCCTTCAGAAACTTTAGTCATTTTCATCATATGTTACGCCAAGATGGCAGTTGATTAATGTAAAACCAGCAATGGCCCATTTGCTCCGTTGCCATCACCGGGCTTTCACCAACACTGTCAGCGCACCGGCCAGTCCTTCGACCACACGCGCCATTTCGGCATAGTTGAGCTCCCAAGGAGTATCACTAGCACGATGATAGTGCGGATAGCGATAAAATGCTGTATCAGTGACCATCACTGCCTGATAGCCCTGCCGCCAGAACGAGAGCTGATCGCTCCATGAGACGCCTGGCACGATGGTAGGGCTTGCGAGCGTCTCGTACGGAAAATCCGAACTGGCGGCGAATGCTGCCGCAAATTGCTTAAGTGCACGACGTGACTTGAGATTGGACACAAAGCCGATAAAATTGCCCCGATCGGGATAGAACCAACGCAGAAGAGGTGGATAATTCTGACTGCCTGACTCGTCGCTATAACAACCGAGCATCTCGAATGAGAGCATTAGACGGATGTCATCATGCCGCTCACGCGCAGCTTGCGCATAGATCTTGCTTCCCATATCGCCGAAATAGAAGAACGGTGCTTCTTCATTCACAAATGCAACTAACCGCAGTGTGCGCTCGGGTTTGATTCCGACGAGAAGCCGTGCGATCTCGAGCAGAGCTGCGACGCCCGAAGCATTGTCATCTGCACCCGGGCTGCCTGTCACGCTGTCGTAGTGTGCACCGGCGAGCACAATCTCATTTGCCCGCACCTCACCGCGAATCTCGATCTCGAGGTTCTCACTCCATACACCGCCCGCATCATAGCCCTGGGCATGGACCTCATAGCCCAACTGGCCCCATGTATCACGGATGTAGTCGGCAGCAGCGTACAGCGCTTTCGGTCGCCACACGTTGCGCTCGCCGATCTCACCAGCAAGTTTTTCAACATGCAGCTGCAGCCGTTGTTCGAGTAGTGGTTTCATTTTGCTTTACTCCCAGGATGTCGTTCCCAGATAAGCGTTCCATCGCGCCAAACTTTTCGCACCCGATGAAACGGTACAGTATGCAGTGTGCCATCCTCCTCTTCTGCCTCGAATGTAAAGTGCTGACCTGATTCAATGTCTATCCGTTCGAGCGGCACACGCTTGAGCTGGTGTTCGACCTTATCTTCGTAGGCAAGCTCAAATTTTCCCTTACCGAATTCGGGATCCCAGCGGATGCGCGCGAGCAGTTCGTGAATCGGAATCATGACTGTTCTCCACGTGCTCTCACAGTAACGTATGCGAGCCCTGATGATTCAGTTACCTCGAACGTTACCGGCAGAAACTGTTCGATCAGCCACATTGCAGTGCGCGCATGCAACGAGACGCTGCGTGTGCTGAATGATCCACCCCCTACAAGCGCAAGGTAAACAAGCATTTGATCAGCTGCGTGGATATCGAGTGCAGCGCCCGCTGCAATATCTGTGGCAAGCTCTTCTCCCACAGTCTCACCAAGCGTCTCCGCGGATACACCCCGCTCTGCGACCCGCGCTGCACCGAGCACAGTGTGCTCGCTCTCGAGCCAGCACACGATGGCGCCGCCTGCACCGAAAGCCGCTTCGCGCCCCATAATCTGTGTCTCGATACTTGCCTGTGTGCCATAAGCGCCAAGCCGGTTAAGTACCGCTTGCTTCATTCGTAACGCAATATGCTCAGGAAGATTAGCTACATGCGCAACCCCGCAGATCGCCTTACTGTACCCAGACGCATCGAACACTGCAGATGAAAGCATTGCTGGCCTCACTGCGAGCTCGATCTCGCCGCCACCCCGTGGATAGTAGCCACGCCGCAGCACACGCATGGTCACCCGGGCACCAAGTCGCTCGACAAGCCGGATGATCACTTCGTGCAAGTAATCCGCAGCGGGTGCCTGTCGGACGTCGGTACCGCCAGTGATGTGCACTTTGCAAGGGAGATGGACCGCTAGCATGACTGGCAGCAAGGCTTGCAGCACTAGTGTAATGCTGCCCGCAGTGCCAACATCAAAGCGATAATCGCCACCACGAAGCATTGCTGGTTCGAAAACAATTTGTTGTGATCGTAAGATGAGGCCTTCGATTCTCGCGCTGCAAAGCTTGCCCACTGCAAGCACCCCAGCGAGGTGCTGCGCTGCGAGACCGGGTTTGTCGCGTCGTACACGAATATTCGTAATGCAAACTCCAGCACCGGTAATGGCAGACAACGCTACGGCAAGCCGCAGCAGCTGCCCACCACCCTCGCCATAGCTACCATCAATTTCGAGCATAAGTTACCCTATCAGTCACCCCCATAAGGAATAGCGATGCGCGCCTGGCTTGAGACTCGGAATACGCTTGGCGGCATCGAGCATCACCCGTGCAGCGAATGTCGGCACATCAAACCGTCCTTCCAGCAGCAAGGTGGCATGCGCACCTGTTCGCTCGGTACCGATACGTTCCAGCATAATGCCGCGACCTTCCTCTTCCAGGGTGGCAATGCTCTCGACTTCGAACACATGTGTCTGTTCGCCCACGAAAAGCGGATCAGCAGCGAGGGCAGCCTCAACTTTATCGAGCGAGGCGCCCTCCGAGCCCTTTGCACCCTTTACGCCCTTTGCACCTTTTGCGAGTTCGACGTAGACATAGCGGGTCAGTTTCCCCTGCCAATCCCGCGTCTCGGTGGCAAGCGCTCCTTTCACACCTTCGATACCTTCCACCACTTTGGTGTGATGAAGGCTCGCGCCTGGCCGACTGGTGCGCTTGGTGTGACTATCTGGAATCAGTGTCGTGAACGCGCGCTCGAACAGCCGCAGCATACCCGGATTCCATCCTGCCCCAACAATGGCACGCGTACTATGGTGGCGTGCTGCATCGCCGATTGCATCGTAATGCATCTCAAGTGCATGCCCTTCGAGCACCGCACACTCGATAACAGGGATTTCTGCCTGCAACAATTCGCGTGCAACACCGAGGACGACATCTGCAGGCACACAGATCAGTGCTACATCGATACGCTTCAGGTCACGAATATGCGTGACCACCGGGATCTCGCCAAGCGGATCGGGCAATTTAATTGGTGAAGTTGGGCGCCGAACAACACCAGCCAATGCAAGATAGTCTGTATTGCGTAATGCAAGTGCACAAGCACGCCCTACTCGCCCAAAGCCGATGACTGCAATGTTAAGCTTCGCCATGAGTCTTCCCTCCGTACCTCTCTAGGAAAAGTGCTCGCTGAGCTGTTTAATTTTTTAGTGTCTTCCTATTCGACCTCTCTTTTTACATCAAGTGCAATCGCAAGTATTCGCTGAAGCAGTTTAGTTCTGCGTAATACTCATATTGGCTCAATCTATGGATATGATGTGTGTTCCCTATGGTTTAATCTTCGTTCCCAGCACTTGCAGGAATTTGGCGAGCCAATCCGGATGCGCAGGCCACCCTGGGGCAGTCACCAACTTGCCATCGACGTGAGCCTGATCCATTGGAATATCCACATACTTGCCACCTGCACGCGTAACATCTGGCCCCACCGCTGGATAAGCAGAACACGTCTTACCCTCGATGACTCCAGCTGCCACCAGGAGTTGCGCACCATGGCAGATGGCGGCAATCGGTTTGTTCGCTTCTGAAAAATGTTGCACCATTTTGATTACTTTTTCGTTCAGGCGGATGTATTCAGGTGCGCGCCCTCCAGGAATGACCAGCGCGTCGTAATCTCCTGCCTTAACCTTGGCAAAAGTTGCATTCAGCGTAAAGTTGTGCCCTGGCTTTTCGCTATAGGTCTGATCTCCCTCGAAATCGTGCACTGCCGTGCGCACTGTCTCACCTGCCTTTTTATTGGGGCAGACAGCATGGACAATATGTCCCACCATCAACAGTACCTGGAAAGGTACCATGACCTCGTAGTCTTCCACATAATCACCAGCCAGCATCAAGATTTTCTTTGCACTCATCATGCACTCCTTTTTGTTGTGTTTTGCAAGTTGTCTTTCTGGCAGCTATTGTAGCGAATTGGCTGCTAATGAGTCGGCTGGTAGTCAGTTTAAGCTGGCCAATTTGGAAAAACAGTGAGAAAAAACCAGTTATTGAACCTTATTCCATTTCCCAATCAAACATGGCGCAAGAGCGAGCCAAAAACAGGATGAATAATATGGCAAGGTAAAACCGACAAAGTCAGGTTTGATTTAGAAATGGAATTACAGTTAGCTCGTTGATCAGAAAGATAGAGACCGCCTCCGAAAACAAGACTCATGGTCAACTTTCTTTTTGAAATTAAAGACGATGCCTAACAGACTGTTGAAAAACGTATTCGAGGCAGTCGATGATAGGCAGAAACATGCGAAAAAAGTGGAGTTTATACCTGAAAAATGAGCATTTGGAGCCTGTTTTTAACACCGCAGCGATCAACTGCGGTTTTTAGGTTTCAACAGCCTACCACGGCTTGCGGCCAGTCACGATACTATAATAGCCAAAAGCTTTATGTATTTGAATTTCCTCAAATCCAATTTCCTTCAGCATCGCTGACAACTCCTGACCGGAATATTGTTTGCCCTCAGTCCAACCCAACATCATCATGCTGAATGCTGCGGAAGCGAAAGGACCGGTTTTTTCATCGTTATAAAGCATCTCATGAATCACGATCCGTCCTCCGGATTCAAGGCTATCGAAGCTTTTCGCGGTCAGAAAATGACATTTTTCTGGCAGCCAATCGTGATACATATTCGAGAAAAAGTGAAGATCCGCAGCAGGCCAGTGGTCTCGCCAGATATTGATATCACACGTTTTAACGCGATCTTGTAGTTTGTAGTGGGTAATATAGCTCTGTGCAATCTCACACACCTGGGGGAAATCCAGGATATGTGCATGTAAATTTGGCCATCGCAAAGTAGCGCCAATCGAATGTGCGCCAGATCCACCCCCAATATCAAGCATCATCCGGTGCTGGGAAAAATCCATGATTTGTGGCCAAACGAGCGCTGGTGTCATGCTGATACTGTGCATGCCGCAAGTGAAGCGTTGGAGCAATTCGATTTGCTCTTCATGAGATTTAAAAATATCGCCTCCTCCGTAAGCCTGAGCAGAATCGGTGAAGACTGCTTTCTCCAGACCAGCATAGGTACATACTTGATAATTGTCGATCATCAGATCCCAAAAATATCCAAAGTAGTTTGGGCTGTTTTCGAGCAGATATTCTCTGGTAACCGGCGTCAGCGAATAGTGTCCCGCTTGTAAAGACAGAAAACCTAATGCAGTAGCCGCCGTCAATATTGCCTCGGCGGGACGCTGCTTTATGTTCAGTGCACTACAAATTTCCGGCAAAGTGCGTGTGTTTTCAGCCAGCAAAGGAAAAACTCTCAGCCGATGAGCCAGGAGCAGTGCTGGATAGCCATAAATCGCAAATACCACATCCCAGAGCGGACGATCATCCACCTGTGGTACCTGAATATTGGAAATAATATCTCGCGCCATTTATTCTCCTTTTCTGACTACAAGTAACTGACAGAGTTGGTCAATCGTAAGTATGCATTATTTATTAACAATTGTTTGCTACTCAGGTTGCAGAAGTTTCGATAGATTTTTCTGCCTCTATCAGGCGCTTGATATTCTGAACTGTGCGTTCAGCCCCATCTTTTATGGCGGCACGGACTAATCCCTCGAAAGGCCGCATGACTACTAATAGTTCAAGCAACTCAAAAGAAAACGTCAGCCTGGTAGATTTCTCAGGATTGATATCCTGCAATTCATAAGTACAGCGAAAGGGATCAGATACGCCGACAAGTGTTAAACGCACACCCGGCTCATAAGTAAAAACTTTAAAGCGCGATTCTGTACGTCGTCCCAGATCGAGACGCACTTGTCGCCCAATCGTTCCAAGTTGCACTGGGCCAGGCGTGAGCTGCTCAAGCTCTTGAACCTCCGGCGACCATTTTTGATAATTTTGAAATAAATCTTGACCAAGATATTTGAATAGATCTTTGGTCGAACATTCCACTAAAGTAGAAGCTCTCCCTATGACCGGTTCTGTAGAACCCAAGTTGAGCATGGAGCCTAAATTGAACATATTACAAGAGTCCCTTCTGGCTAGTTGATGTTCGACTCAGCATCTGTCAAAACGAAGCTTCGCTAACAAATTTGTTCACAACTTCTCAGCTTATTTCTTGTCGATTAACCTAGACCTTAAACGAATCAGGGATCAGTTTCAAGCTCTTTGTATAAAAAAAACAGCTTGGGAAATCAACCCCTATCCGAGAAAGTAACAGAATGGTATAAAATTAGCAATATAGTTAATTTAGCAGGGAAGACCTGACTGAGAGATTGTGAAAACGAAGTTTCGCCAATAAATCGCTGTGTTGGGCGATATTCGCTCCTCACCTATTTATTTGATTTGATATGTAGCTACGCTACTAAAACTTCGTTTTATCGAAACTCACTCCGTTCGTTTTCTCGTCGCTGCGTTTGTCCGCTTTGCACTGGGACCATTTCGTTCACTTATTCAGATCTTCCTTAGCTCAACTAAAACTTCATTTCCAAACATCTTGAAAGCTTATGTCATGGGGTCTGAAAAATTGGTGGCGACAGCATATTCTTAAACATGAACCGATAGCTGAAATCAGTTGGCAGAATGCTCTGGCACAACTACACTTTCTGCAAGGATTAACTCAGTCTGAAATCATACAACTGCGGCAATGGGCGACTATTTTCTTGCACGATAAGAAAATAAATGGCGCACAGGGTCTCATTGTCACGGAAGAAATACGTGTCATGATCGCAGCACAGGCCTGCATCCTGATTCTGAATCTTGATCTGGATTATTATCGCGATTGGCTAGAAATCATTGTCTATCCAGGGAAATTCATTCTTGATTATGAGTACACCGACGAGCTTGGCATCGTTCACGCTGTCCATATGGCCGCATCAGGCGAATCCTGGCTCGCTGGACCCGTCATTCTTTCGTGGGAAGATGTCACCGATATCAATAATAAACAAGGACATAATGTGGTAATACATGAGTTTGCCCATAAGCTGGATATGTTAAATGGTGCTGCCAATGGTTTTCCCCCACTGCATAGCAATATGGATCCTCACCTCTGGACTGCAGTCTTTAGCAAAGCTTTTGAAACTTTCCGTGAGCAAGTCGATAATGAGGAGGAATTAATCATTGATCCTTATGCCGCCACCAGTCCGGCAGAATTCTTTGCGGTACTGAGTGAAGCTTTTTTCGTCAAGCCGTGCGCAACAAAACAACATTTCCCACAGGTCTATCAGCAGTTATCCGCGTTCTATCGCCAGAATCCGGCGATGCGATGGCCCCACAGGAGCTAATTGATGAGCAGCTATTTTATTTATGGTGACATAGGTGGCACCAAAACATTATTGCGTACAGAAGTAGTAAATGGAAATAAAACTGAACCATGTTACGAACGGCGCTATGACAGCCAAGCTTATGCTGATTTCAATGAGATACTTGCTGATTTCCTTGACAAAGCAGGGATGAATAAAACAAATCGTTATCCAACGTCAGCTTGTTTTGGGATAGCAGGTCCGATTGTTTCACAACGGGCAAAGCTGACTAATCTGCCATGGTTGATGGATGCATCAGCGCTTGCGACGGAGTTTTCCATACCCAAGGTAAAGCTGATCAATGATTTCGAAGCTGTGGCAATCGGTATTGAAAGGTTATCCCGAAATGATCTGGCAACGCTGCAATGGGGGGTAGCAGATGCGCAAGCAATGCGGGTAGTGCTAGGCGCGGGTACCGGTATGGGTGTCGCCTGGCTTCATTGGCAAGGTGATCGCTATATTCCGTTACCCACAGAAGGAGGGCACATTGAGTTCGCCCCTACTACCTCCTTGCAGATGGAATTACTTGATTATTTGATGAAGAAATTTGACCATGTCTCAGTAGAGCGGATTCTTTCAGGACCGGGGTTGACCAATATTTTCAATTTCCTGCAAAACGATTCAACAAGATTTCCTGGTATCGTCGTAAATGAATTAAAGGAAGACAGCGGCGCGATCATCACTAAGCTGGCGTTTGAGCAAAAGTACCCAATCGCACAGCAAGCATTGGAGCTGTTTGTTGAAATCTATGGCGCCTATGCCGGCAATCTGGCACTCTTGGGATTATGCCGGGGCGGCGTGTATATTGCTGGAGGAATTGCACCCAGAATTATCGACACCTTGATGAAGGGTAGTTTCATGCACGCCTTCTGCAATAAAGGAAGATACACAGGAATGATGAGCGAGATTCCGGTCCATGTCATCATGAACCCGCAGGTGGGTTTATTGGGTGCTGGTCTCGAAGCGCAGCGGTTGATAAATGCCAGCGCTTAACAGAACAGGCTGTTGAAAAACGTATTCGAGGCAGTCGATGGTAGGCAAAAACAGGCGAAAAAAACGGAGTTTATATCTGATAAATGAGCATTTTGAGCCTGTTTTTAACACCGCAGCGGCAACGTAGATAGTTTTTCAATCGTTTTGGTAAAACACCTTCACACACTCCCTACTACAAGAAATCATTCCATTTCCAAATCAGACATGACGCAAGAGCGAGCCGCAGACAATATAAATAATACGGCAGGGAGAAGCCGGCAAAGTCAGGTTTGATTTAGAAATGGAACAACATGACCAAAAAGGTATATCGATATGAGTAGTTATGAAGCATTAATGGCCACGTTGGCGCTCACGATGGGCGCATCGTGGGCAAGCGGAATTAATTTGTATGCAGTCATGCTGGTGCTGGGCCTCGGCGGCGCTACTGACAATATCAACTTACCGACCGAACTGACCGTGCTAGAAAATCCATTGGTGATCGGTGCAGCGGGGCTGATGTACATAATTCAATTTTTTGTCGACAAAATACCCGGTTTGGATAGCGCCTGGGACACCCTGCACACTTTTGTTCGCATTCCTGCAGGTGCTATGCTGGCAGCCGGCACGGTGGGAGATGTCTCTCCCGCGCTGGAAATAGCGGCAGGAATTTTAGGTGGCGGCGTTGCCGCCACCAGTCATGCCACTAAAACAGGCACACGCTTGATGATCAACACCTCACCCGAACCGGTCACCAACTGGTCTGCCTCGATTAGTGAAGATTTGTTGGTACTAGGTGGCTTATGGACTGCATTGCATCATCCCATATTATTTCTAATACTGTTCGTTATTTTTATTGGTCTGGCCATCTGGTTATTGCCCAAATTGTGGAAATTGATCAAAGGCGTCTTACTCAAAATGGGTAGATTCCTTGGTATGGCCAAAGATAGCGCTGCTGAAAGCAGCTATGCCTCTCAGTCAGGAGCTGAAACCAAGCAGCCGGATAAATAAACTTTTGTAGCCTCGTCAGTATTAGGCACAGTTCGTTGTCTTTTGAATTGGCTAGCTTCTCCGTTATATCGAACCAGAATGAGAGAATTGACCAGTCCCTCTTATTTTGATTGATATATCAATTTCGGTATATTATTCATAACATGAACGGAAACGAAATCATCAAACGACTGAAATCTGAAGGATGGCGAGTGAAAAGGATTCGTGGCAGTCACTATATGATGGAGAAAGACGGTTGTGTTGTTCCTGTGCCCGCTCATAGCTCTACCGAGATAGGAAAAAGCCTTCTATCGGCAATCGAAAAACAAACCGGGGTTAAATTAAGATGAATACCTTATATCCAGCAATCTTTGAACCACAAGAGCCTTCTGGCTACTTTGTATGTTTCGTCGATATTCCCGAAGCCATTACGCAAGGGGAAACCATCGATGAGTGCTTATTTAACGGCACTGAAGTCCTCTCCATGGTGATGGAGGAATATTTGGATTCGGGACGCGATATTCCGCTTCCAACTGCAAATCTACCCGATGCCCACTATATCGCCCCGGACGCGCGAATACAGTCCGCCATACTGGTACGCTGGGCACGCGGAAATCGCTCGCTGGCTGAAATTGCCCGCGCTTTAGAGACTTCCTGGCCATCCGCTCAGCGCTTGGAAGATCCTCACCACTGGCCTTCCCTCAAACAGCTTGAGAAAGCTGCTTCCGTATTGGGCAAGAAGCTGGTGCTATCGCTTGAGTAAACCAAGATCGGGCTTCATCTGTCCCAGCCGCCTATGCTATCTGATCGAATATGATCGCCAGCGGCCAGTGCTGAAAAAAAATTGGGATCAGCGTTAAGTTACTCAGATCCTAATTTGCCTATTTCTCTCTGCTTTTTCTCTTTTTCTTTTAAAAATTTTGGCTTATTCGTCACATTTGTGGATCTAACCATGTTTATTATGATGAAAGATAAATCGATCTATTTCCATAAAATACAAGGAGATATCATGCGGTTTACAGTAATAGATTTCATTTTTGACGTAATGGATTGCATCATTTCAGAGGTTTAATTTTAGTTAGCGAGCAAGAAAGAGTATCCTGGCTATGGATTGGCAAGAAATCTACAAAGACATTGAGGATAAACTTCTGCGGCATTACCAGTGCGATATCTGGGAGCGAGGACTGTATTACTATCTACTCGGGAAATCCCGCATTCGCGGCCTTGAGTCAATAACGGTTCCGCTATCACAAATATCGAATGCTTTGAAGTGTTCGGACTTCCAGTCTCGAAAAACCATCCGATCGCTTGCTGAGAAAGGGTGCATAGAATTAGAACAAACACGTCTGGGGCATTTCGCAAAGGTTCTTCTCCCTAGCGAGCTATCTCTGCCTGAGCAATCAACCGAAGAACCCCCGATTGATATTGAAACCATAGACTTCTATAAGAGCCGACAGTATTTGTCTGCTTTACTAAAGCGCGAGCGTGGGCAGTGCTTTTATTGCCTCCGGGATATCAATGAGGGTTCATGTGAACTGGATCATATTGAATCACAATTGAAGGGCGGTGGTAACGGCTACCGAAACATAGTCGCCTCTTGTCATCAATGTAACACCAAGAAGCAGGGCGGCAGCGCTGAAGACCATATCCGGCAGATATAGCTGATCCCATATAAAATGATTTAAAGTGCATAAGCGGTAAAGAGCTGCTCGATGGAGCATCCTTCCTTTTTTCTGATTGTTTTGGCCTGGGCCCATTTTGGTTCAATGTCATTAAAGTCTGGAGAATAAGACGGCAAATATTCAAGCGTGTGCCCTGCATTGGCAAAAGCAG
>NZ_FNPJ01000034.1 GCF_900107265.1 Nitrosomonas sp. Nm33
GGTTCCAATCAACCAACTGATCAATTTGATTTAGAAAATTGCCTTTGCGGGTGCGGCGAGTAACATCAAAATCTGAAAAACTCATATAAATTACCCCAACAACATGATTTGATGAGTAATTATCCCATCTCATCAGCTAAATTTGTTTCTAACCGTGCAAAGTTCTCGAAATATATTTATTATCGGTAATGCTTATTTCTAATCCAATAAATAATTTTTCTTATTTTATTGTTTTTTCGCGATTCAAAGAAAGCAGACGAAGATTCAGCCAGTGTTCGATTTTTTTTAGGAACTCATCTCGTAACGGCTGCGATGAGAAAAGATGTTCATGGTGGCTCAACTTCGATAGGGGTAACAACTCATTATCAGGATGATTCTGTAGGGTAGCCCGTGCAAAATCCTGGTTACCCCAGGATGGGGTAATCGGATCATGGCCAGAATAGATCAGGTAATAAGGTATAGCGAATTCGCTCATATGACGGCGAAAATGAACGATTTCCGCTTCGATTCCTTTGACATAGCGCAACAGAGTACGACGGATAACCCAACCATCTGCACGGATACGGGCCTTCTCTTCCTCGCTATCGGTGAAATAGTCTACTACCCAATCAGGTGTGGCCGGTGTGAATAGCGTTCGCAGGCCTGGCCAGGATAGCACTTCAAATATTCCATCGAGCAAAGGCACGATAACAAGGGACACGATCTGATTCATGATCATTAGTGGCAAAGGCTCGTTCTGTGGATTCAAAAAATGCTCCTTTGCATGAAATGATAGCTTGATGAGTGGATTTGCCAACCAGCCGCGCCAGCCTGGAACTTCAGTGACGGAAAAGGCTGGTCCGAGCAATACAATCCCTTGCACTCGCCTGGCTGGTTCGTTCCCAATTTGAGTCGACAGCAAATAAGAAGCGGCAATCAGGGAACCCAAACTATGAGAAACAATGAAGATCGGTTTGTCCGATTTACCTTGTTCATCGCAAGAGATAATCAAGTGCTTTAATGCATGACTGAGGTTTTGTCTCATTGGATCCAGATCGTACAGTGGGATTTGTGCTAGGTACGCATCACTTACTTCCTGTCGAGCAGCTCCCGCAATCAGCGCTTGATCCGCCTGTTGTAGAATCGGATTAGACAAGCCATGCGCATAGAGATCAAATCCCGCCACTATGAAGCGCTGAGCGAAATAGCGAGCAATTTCGCTATAACGCCCAATGTATTCGTTCATGCCATGAACGAGGAGCAAACAAGCTAGGGCATTGCTTGGTTCGGTAGGTTGTAATATCCGCAAGAGCAAGGGATTGGCATCATTTGCCTGGTTGATAAGGATTTCCTCACCCCAGCGCGGGTAGGGTTGGGTGACGAATTGCCGATGGACACAACCAGAAAGCGTCGCTAGTAGCAAAATTATGAATGCCAAAGTAGTGTAGCGCATATTCCAGTTTTGCCCTACATCGTACGCTTGAGAAGTGGCTGTAGTTCTTGTAATGTTCGTGTATTCAGTACATTTTGCTTCTCCAGCCAGCCACGTCGTGCTTGACCAACACCGAAACTTAGGTTATTGAAATCCAACACGCTGTGCGCATCCGAGTTGATGCTAATTAGAACGCCTTCATCCTTGGCTGCCTGGCAATAAATGTCGAGCAAATCCAGTCGTTCCGGTTGAGCGTTGAGCTCCAGGTAACAACCGCGCTCCTTGGCTTTGCGGATAATACGCAACATATCGACATCGTAGGGTTCGCGCCTGGCAATGAGTCGCCCACTAGGGTGAGCGAGCAGTGTGAAATAGGGATGATCCATGGCCTTCAGAATGCGTTCAGTCTGCTTGGCGCGGGACAATTCGAAGCGGCTGTGCACGGCACCTACTACTAGATCTAGCTTTGTCAGTATCGAGTCTGGTAGATCCAAGTTGCCATCTTCGAGAATATCGACTTCAATACCCTTGAGCAGCGTAATTCCTGTTAATTGCTCGTTAAGACGGTCAATCTCGTCAATTTGCTTGGCCAGTTGTACCGGATCGAGACCATGGGCGACAGTGAGCCGGCGTGAATGCTCGGTAATAGCCAGATATTCAAAGCCACATTGTTGAGCAGCGCTAGCCATTTCTTTAAGGGTGTCATGACCGTCGCTTGCCTTACTGTGAGCATGCAGATCACCCTTCAGATCACCCAGCTCGATAAGTTTGGGTAAACGCCCACTTCTGGCCGCTTCAATTTCACCACGATCTTCGCGCAACTCCGGTGGGATGAACGGCAGCCCTACAGACTGATAGACGGATTCTTCTGTTTCACCAGCAATGCGCGTTTGACCCTTGAAGACACCGTATTCATTGATCTTAAGTCCTCGTTCCTGGCCCAGGCGGCGAATGGCAATGTTATGGGCCTTGCTGCCAGTAAAATAATGCAGCGCTGCACCGTAGCTCTCGGGCTTCACCACGCGCGCATCCACTTGTAGCTTACTTTTAAGGACTACACTGCTACGGGTAGGGCCATGAGAGAGCACCTCTGCTATTTCGTCATAGTTGCAAAAACTGGCCATGACCGGACTATTCTGGCTAGCAGTAATCAGAATATCGATATCCCCTACCGTTTCCTTGGCCCGTCGATAGCTGCCTGCTACGACCACCTGTTGTACGCCGGAAATCGTGCGAAGCCAAGCTGCCAGGGGTTCAGCATACTGGGCCGCAATGGCCAATTTAAAGCGGCTGGTGCTGCCAGCATGAATGGTCAAGGCTTCGGCAATGCGTATCTCGGTTTTTTCACCGAAGCCAGGCAAGCTCTGAATACGGTGATCGCGTACCGCGCGTTGCAATTGCTCCATAGTATGAATATCCAATTCGTGGTACAAAATCTTTACCCGTTTTGGTCCCAGCCCGGGAATTTTTAGCAATTCCGTGATAGTTGACGGCAATTGCTTGTGCAGCTTATCCAGCATGGCACAGTGACCAGTCTCGACGATTTCCCGTATTTTGTTGGCGAGATCCTCGCCAATACCAGGAAGCCTAGTCAATTCTTCCCCTTTTTGAACCATGGTGCGAACATCTTTACCCAGTTCCTGCAAGGTACGGGAAGCATTACGGTAAGCACGCACGCGGAACACGTTGGCATTCTCAATTTCCAGTAAATCAGCGATCTCTTCGAAGATGGCTGCAATATCAGCATTATGGATAGGCATAGCGACTCCTTTGTTATTTAGAATAAAAGCAAAGGAAAAAAATCTGTTATAAACAAGCTGGAAGCACGTTCATGAGGGGCTGCTATGATCATAGTAGCTTCCTATGCTTTTGACCAGTTTTGCAAAGCTGGCGCGCAACGATATTTACTGAAACTTTGTTGATTTTGCAGCTTTTATTTGAAGAATGTCGGCCTTCGACTGGCCGGGCCGAATATAGTGTGCTAGCATGTTAGCAAGGCAGCGAAGCGTCGTCGCATATTCACCAAGTGCGAACCCTCCCAGTAGATTCGCTGGCAATTGACGCATCGACGGAAGACTTCATAGTAACGTTTCGTCTTGGGTTCAAGGTGATCTAATATGTTGGTCTTGTCGACAGGAACCAGCACACCGTTACAGACAAGACATCGCGCAAAAGGGTGAATCAATCTGTATAAATCGAAGCGGTGTACGACTTCATCGATCTGGCTTTCGACATCGACTGCGCGCACCCAATAGCCATGCTGGATCTGTTTGGCATGCAACAGGCGACGGTCTCGAGTCAGCACAATACGCTGCTCGTTTACTGCGATCTTCACAATAATCGAATCCAGATAATCATTGCGATAGAGACTGTCGAAACCCAATAAGCGCAGGAATTTGGCGAGCTTGCCCAGATTGACATCCAGGATGAAGCGAGGATCAGATGTGATTTCTTCGCGTAATCTGAGCAAAGGATTTATGTCCAGTTTTTTGAAAACTGGATAGACAGCGACACGATCGCCAGCCTGCAGTTGATAATCGAATCTCACCGATTGACCATTTACAATAATTAACTCAACTTCGGTATGAGGTACACCGAAGGCTTCGATCGGGTCTTTGATTCCTGGGTGACCACTGAAACGACAGCGCATCGTTTGCTGCCGTTGCTCGGGAGAAAGAAAATCATTCAGCTCAGCATAGAAACGAAATTCAGCTACCTTATCTGGTTGCATCTTCTCTGCTCTTAGACGATTGTCATGTGGCAAACTATCAGAAAATCTAGTTTGATATGTCAATCATTTGGTCTCACTTTTGCATATTGACAGCTGGAGCGTACCACGTTACCTCGGACAAAATCAAAAAGAATAAAAGGAATGAGTCGAGTGCGGAGTGATCTTGCTATCAACTGGAACGAAACAAGCCCAGGTTAAGGTTAAATTGCATGAAAATGCCGGGAATGGTGATCATAGATAAGTATTGATGCATACTACCAACAATCATCTGCATATTTTGGTACAAACTGGGGAAATAGAGATTGATCAAATCAATGTTGGAAGTGCGCAGATTGTTTTGTTCGCTTGAGGTCATCTGGTCATGACCGCCATGATTTTCCAGCTGCTGGGAGGTGTTGGCCTGTTTTTAATGGGCGTGGTGCTGCTCACTGATGGGCTCAAGGCGTTAGTCGGTGATGCGCTTAACCGCGCCCTGGTGCGCTTCACTGGCACACCTTACAAGGCGTTTGCGTCCGGGGCGCTGGTGACCTTGATGGTACAGTCTTCCAGCGCGACCACTATGACGCTGATTGGCTTCGTCAGTGCAGGCTTGCTTACTTTCCCGCAGGCGGTAGGCGTGGTGCTGGGCGCAAGTCTGGGAGCTACTGGGACTAGCTGGGTAGTTTCGATGCTTGGTTTGAAAGTGAGTTTGGGTTTTTACGCATTGCCGCTGGTGGGCATCGGTGCACTGTTACGGTTACTTTCCCATGGTCGCTGGCGCTCGCTGGGTCTTGCTCTGGCAGGATTTGGCCTGATTTTCGTGGGCATCGATAAGCTACAAAACAGTATGCAGGATATGGCCGGGATCTTCGATCTGGCTACGCTGCCATCGACCGGAGTGATCAGCCACCTGGTAACGGTGGTGATCGGTATCCTCATGACGGTCATCATGCAGTCTTCGAGTGCAGTGGTGGCAACTACATTGACTGCCCTGCATGTCAATGCAGTTAATTTCGATCAGGCAGCAACACTCGTGATCGGTGCAGCGATCGGTACGACCGTTACCAGCGCCCTGGCAGCTAGTGGCGGCAGCGTCTCCGCCAAACGCACTGCACTTGCTCATATCGCATTCAACCTGGTTACCGGCGTCATAGCCCTGCTATTACTGCCAGCATTTTTATGGGGGCTGGCATTCGCACAACAACAGATGGGTTTGGAGCCGGGTGCAGTAAGTCTGGCTGCTTTCCATACTGCGTTCATTACCTTGGGCGTGGCGATTTTTCTGCCTTTTAACCGTGCTTTTGCGCGTTCGATCGTGCGGCTACTGCCTGAGCAGGGGCCGCACCTTACCCGTCACCTGGACGATACGTTGTTACAGGCTCCGGCAGTTGCGCTCGAGTCCACGCGCCGTACCTTGATCGTTACCACGCTTGAGACAATCAGCTTGCTGAATCAGTTGCTGAGCAGTGCGGTGGCGCGTGTAAGCGAGTTGCAGCGAGTTGAAGTCAAGGGGGCTTTAAAAACGACGCAGCACTTCTTTGCAAGGATTCCACCCATTACCGATGACGAGCCACTATCCCGCTCGCGCATAGCCCAATTGCACGCGATTGATCATCTGGCACGGTTACTCACCCGCCTGAATTTGTCTACAGCTACACGCAAGGTGATGACCCAGCCAGCGCTGCAGAGTGCATTGACCCGCTGTCAAAAGGTGCTGGCGTTAGCGCGTCAGGGATTGCTCCATCGGGTGTCGTCCAACTGGATGATACAGATGGAGCGCCAAGCGCAAGCCTTGGCAGAGTTACGCCGCGACGAGCGTCTGGTTATCTTGCGTCAGACAGCCAATGGCAAACAGAGTCCGTTCGATGCGCTGGAGGCATTGGATGCCATTCGCTGGCTGGAGCGTGTAACCTATCATACTTGGCGTCTATGCCATTATTTGGCTGAAGAAATAGCCGAAAACGGCGAGATGGAACCGCCAGATTCCTTGGATGAGTGAAGCTTCAACTTCGATCACATCGAACGGGGAATATTTCATGAGTGAGCTGTTCATCTGACTCGGTATTGTGTTATGTCTGAGCCAATTGTGTGAGCATGAACTCAGACAAATGCTGGATTAACATATTGGTGGTGCCGGTATAAAAATCAGCCACGTTGAGGCTGTCGGTGCAATCAATTACCTGCACTAGATATTTGCTGGTTAGTCAAGAAGGAGAGCTGCTTGTCCTGCAAAGCGTGAAGGGGTGGAGCGTATGCTGATCCGGGTGTGAGGCAAGGCGCGATGAGGCCGCAGGGTCGTTCCCTGCAACGAAGAGCAACGCCGCATTCGTGCCTGGAGCGACATATGATGCATCTCATAGTGGCCTCACCATTGTGGCGAATGAGAAAATTTATAAAATACATATATATCATATATTTATGATATAAAACTAAGCGTTTAGCTGCGATTCCTGGGTTAAATATTTCAGAAATCAAAAAAACAGAATGATTATTTATTAAGGTGCTTTTCCTTACGTATTTGCACGTATTGTGATGGGGATAAAGATGGGAAACAATGACCATCAGATCAGGAGGAATTAATAACCTATTGCTTTTCCTGGTCATTAACATAGCTTTGTATAAGCTATCAAAAATATTACAGAAGAAAACCGGATAACCAATTTACTTTGGAAACCAGCGTCAGCTAATCTGCAACCCTATTCAAAATATTAATATCAAATAGCTGGAGCCAAGGTTGCAACTATGGTTATGTCTCTGGGAAAGCGAGCATGTATCTGCCGAGTTCACAGGGAAAACGACAGATAGTAATCACGGATGTTGAGCAGTTTAAGGATTTTCCGCCAAGCTGAGAAGCAGCTTTGCCATGAATTCATTAAATTTAAATGAAGAATGGAGGCTAAAAAACCATGAGAAATATAGATAACAACACCCACGATAAAATCGAACAATCGATTGCAGATGTCGACTGGGCCTCTTATCAAGCATGGCGATTCACACCTTCGCCTGCAGCCTGGGAAGATTGGGTGCTCTATTTTTTGATGCCGAACTGCTTTTCCGATGGAAAGGAAAAAGGATATATCGATAATAACGGTAACCCAGTAACGACCGGACCACACACCTTTTTCAATTTAAGCGCCAAATTTCTAAAATATATCTATTCGGCCGAGCCAGCTCAAATAGGTTCATCAATCAAGATTGAGTCGAGAACTGGTAAAGCGGTTCATTTAACTGTCTTGCCCGTCGGTTTTGTCATCTACGAATAACCTCAACTGATAGGCTGAATATAGAAAAATCATGGAGATTTGAACAACAGTTTTCAAAAGCTACCCCTAATTCAACTCATCCATTTTTTAGGAGGAATCATGGTTTTAAAACAATATGGCGTTCTTAAAGGTAAGGCTATCAATAAAATCATAGGACAAGGTTCCAGTCCGCATTATGAAGTACACGTTATCGACGATACGACGGATTATCGTATCGCCTTTAATGTAAAGTCTAAGTTGGCCCCTTCCGAGCTTTTATATTTGATCATTGATGATTTCCGCCATCCTATTCTGGAAAAGCTGGTCAAACTGGATAAGGGATTTACTCGACTCGAGAATGCACCAGATAAAATGGCACTGAAAATGGCGCTCGATTTCATACGTGGCAATCTATTCGACCCAAGACAAATTCGCCCTTTACCGCATAATCTTCCAGGTCCAGATAATGACCTCAATGAAAAATTAGATGCTTATGTGCAACGTGCTATCGGTGACGAACGGGCAAGTATTTACGCTTTCGGTGAACGCTGGGGGCCTGAAGCAAAAATAAAAGACAAATATTTTGGTTTTCTACCTGGGAATGGTATTCACAATATTCACATGAATCAAGGTAATGTGGAGCAGTATGTTGAGGAAGATGGTGTTTGGCAGGATGGTGGACTACTTTTTCATTTTCCAAGTGTAGAACAGGTTGGGGCTGGCACGGAGATTTGGCCGGAACAATGGGTCGCTGTCTTTTTCGCTTTCCAGTCACAATGCTGGCATAGCGACGATCAAACAGGTCACAGGCTTCCTGAATGCGAAAGCATTATTCCCCCTAAAATAGAACCTAGTGTCCAAATCATAGCGGCACTGGTTAATCCGGAAGGGAGCGATCAGGGGAATGAAACGGTGACCTTGATTAATCGTTCTCCAAATACTATTGACTTGTCCGGTTGGTTGATTGCCGATAAAAACAAGAAGCGATCTTTTATCAGTAATATGCAGCTAAATCCAGGAGCGACCGGTGTCGTAAAACTGGATGGTCAAGGCGCGAAGCTAGGCAACAATGGTGGCATTATCACCCTACTCAATCCAGATGGGCTTAAATATCACGGCGTATCCTATACCAAAGAGCAATGTCGTAGTGGCTGGACCATCGTGTTTTGAAGCGGAATCATTTGATCATTTGTTAGGATAGCTAGATTCCATTGAGTATGCCAGTCAGTAGTCTGAATCGATATAGGTTTGAAAGCTGATAAAATGATATTTTGATCTGTTTTATCTGTATTGCGGCTTTTTGAGTCTTTTTCATGGGACAATCATCTTATCATGAAAAATACCCCTACCCTAGAATTATGTGGCATCAGCAAGGCCTATGCGAATGGACGCCAGGTGTTGTCTGATTTGTCGTATACCCTCGCAGCCGGTGAGTATGTGGCCATCATGGGGGAATCAGGAGTGGGGAAATCGACGCTACTGAACCTGATTGCCGGCCTGGATGTACCTGATGCTGGCGAGATATGGGTCGATGGCGTCGAGCTGTCGGCACGTGATGACGATGCCGCTACCTCCCTGCGGCGACGTCATTTTGGTTTCATCTTTCAGGCATTTCATGTTTTGCCTCATTTGACTTTGTTGCAAAATGTGGCATTGCCGCTGTTGCTCAATCATTTGCCGCTCGATCGTGCCAAACAAATGTTATCCGCAGTCGGGCTGCAGGGACGGGAGCAGGATTTTCCACGCCAATTATCGGGTGGAGAATTGCAGCGGGTGGCGATTGCACGGGCGCTGGTCCATCGCCCGCGGCTGATTCTGGCCGATGAGCCAACAGGTAATCTCGACCCGGATACGGCGCAGGAAATTCTCCAATTGATGCGCGCTGAAATCAAAGCCAATGATGCTGCTGGCATTATCGTTACCCATTCCCAAGCAGCTGCAGCAACGGCTGATAGCATTCTGCTGTTGACCAAGGCTGGCTTGCATCCCTTAAATCCAGCGCGTTCACATGTATCGTAATTTGTTGTCTCGTTGGCTCCTGCAGGGTGAGTGGCAAGCGCATCGGCTACAAATCGTGGCTGCGCTCATTGCGATTGCGTTGGGGATAGCTATGGGTTTTTCGATCCATTTGATTAATACCGCGGCAGTCAATGAGTTTTCTGCAGCCGTCAAAAGCTTGTCCGGTCAATCCGATTTGCAAGTGCGCGCAACGCAACCGACCTTTGATGAAATGCTCTATCCACTATTGGCGCAGCATGAAGGTGTGGCGATCGCAAGTCCAGTGCTAGAAATTCAGGTTGCCGTTCCTGCTAAATTGGAAGATGACAGAAACAATACCTTGAAAATCCTCGGGATCGATGTGTATCGTGCTATAACCATAACTCCGGATTTAGTCGGCGTACCTGAGGAAGGTCGCGCCTTCGACATGCTATCAGACGATGCCATTTTTCTGTCGCCTGCGGCGATGGAATGGCTGGAAGCCAAGCAGGGAGACCGACTGCCGCTGCGTCTGGGTACCAAAACTGTGACACTGCGGGTAGCAGGTGGCCTGGTCAGGGCACATGCTGGTCAGCGTATTGCGGTCATGGATATTGGCGCAGCTCAGTGGCATTTTGATCACATTGGTGTGTTATCGCGCATTGATCTTAAATTAAAACAAGGTATCCATCACCGTGGATTTAAAGCAGCCCTTGAAAAGGAACTACCCGCACAATACCTGGTAACCGAAACCATCGACCAGGAAAGGCGTGTACATAACATGTCGCGTGCATATCGCATCAATCTGAACGTGTTAGCGCTGGTTGCGCTGTTTACCGGTGCTTTTTTAGTATTCTCGACACAAGTACTGTCCACTTTGCGGCGGCGCCCCCAATTTGCTCTGTTGCGCGTACTTGGGCTGACGCGCAATCAAATCCTGCTGCAGATCCTGCGGGAAAGCAGCTTGCTTGGCATACTCGGTTCTCTGCTGGGGCTCGGGCTGGGTTATGCACTAGCCGCAACGGCATTGCATATTTACGGTGGGGATCTCGGCGGGGGATTTTTCTCTGAGATCAAGCCGAGCATTCAGTTGAGCCCATTAGCGGCTGTACTCTTTTTGGTACTGGGTATTGGTGTCACCTTATTAGGCAGCCTACTACCCGCATGGGAAGCGGCTCGTGCCCATCCCGCGCCAGCACTCAAATCGGGTAGCGAGGAGATCGCACTGACAAAATTGCAAACTCCCTGGCCCGCGCTGATCTGTTTACTGCTGGCAGTCATCTTGACCCAACTGCCACCTGTGGCGGAATTGCCCTTTTTTGGCTATTTTGCGGTGGCTTTGCTGCTGATCGGCGGTATCGCCTGGATGCCGTCATTAACTGCATTGCTTTTTTCCGGCCTATTTCGCGTATTTAACCGCCTGACAGCAGGTGCGCTGACTACTTTGGCTTTAGCCAGACTAGCAAATGCGCCACAGCAAGCTGCAATTGCACTAGGAGGTGTTTTGGTAAGTTTCTGCCTGATGGTAGCGATGGCGATCATGGTGGCGAGTTTCCGCATATCGGTAGAAGACTGGCTGGCGCATATTCTGCCTGCCGATATCTATGTGCGCACAGAGGTTCGTCAGGATGCGCTTGGCTTCACACCCCAGGAGCAGCAAGTGATCGCTGCAACAACGGGGATCGAGCGCATCGATTTCATCCGCTCGCTGCAGATTACCCTGGATCCGACTAGACCAACTGTTACACTGATTGCCCGACCAATCGATAAGACTGATCCGGGCAATACTCTGCCGATGACAGACACTGCGTTAAATTCCGCAGAAATTCCGCCAGAGGCAATCCCTATCTGGGTATCGGAAGCAATGGTCGACCTCTATGATTACCGGGTAGGCAAACGGGTGGCACTGCCACTGAGCGAGGTGCAGCAGGATTATATTGTTGCTGGCGTATGGCGTGACTATGGGCGTCAATTTGGCGCCATCCAGATGCAATTGAGCGATTATCAAAAAGTAACGAGTGAATTGCAGGTCAATGAAGCGGCGCTCTGGTTACAGGACGGCGTTACACCTGAGCAGGTTATGGCTGCGCTGAAAGTGCTACCATTTGGCGATACATTGACGTTCTGGCAGCCAAATGAAATCAGGGCAATCAGCCTGAAGATTTTTGACCGCAGTTTTGCGGTAACCTATTTATTGGAACTGATCGCAGTCGGGGTAGGATTGCTCGGTGTGGCAGCCAGTTTCTCGGCGCAAGCGCTGAGGCGTGTCAAAGAATTTGGCATGTTGCGCCATATCGGCGTGACGCGCGGTCAGATCTATCGCATGCTGGCCCTGGAAGGGGGATTGCTGACCGGTTTCGGCATCACCATCGGATTCTTATTGGGAGGGGGCATCAGCCTGATTCTTATTTTTATCGTTAACCCGCAGTCGTTCCACTGGACAATGCAGCTCCATGTGCCGTGGCAATGGCTGATCATCATGGCGCTTGCCATGCTGATGGCAGCGGCGTTGACTGCGCTGCTCGCTGGACGACATGCTGTTGCCGGTAATGTGATACGTGCGGTCAAAGAGGATTGGTAAGGAGAGTTCGTGATGCAAAAACTGCTCATACTATTTATATTGCTGACAACGCTGAATGTGTGCCTGGCAGCATCGCCGGTGTATACACCTGTGACGCCGAGACCGCTGATTTTTCCAGAGGATTTTGGTGCACATGAAAATTTCCGCATTGAATGGTGGTATGTGACAGGCTGGCTGGAAACCCCCGATCAGCAACCGCTCGGCTTTCAGGTTACTTTCTTTCGCCCAACCACTGCGCACGATGAGGATAATCCCAGCCGTTTTGCGCCTAAACGATTGATCATTGGTCATGCGGCCCTGTCCGATCCAATAGTTGGCAAGCTGCTGCATGAGGAGAAAAGCGCGCGCGAAGGTTTTGATCTCGCTTATGCCAAAGCAGGTAATAGCGATGTGAAGCTGGATAACTGGTATTTTATCCGCGAAGCAGATGGCCACTACCGCACTTATGCGGAGGGAGACGACTTTGCACTTGCGTTATCGCTAACGCCTACCCAACCGCTCATGCTGCAGGATTTAAATGGCTTTTCCCGCAAAGGGCCGAAACCAGAGCAAGCCAGCTATTATTACAGCGAACCGCATTTGCAAGTCAGCGGCACGGTAAAGCGTAATGAGCGAGTCGTACCGGTTAAAGGCAGCGCCTGGCTCGATCACGAATGGTCTTCAGAATATCTTGATCCGAACGCGGAAGGATGGGATTGGACGGGCGCCAATCTCGACGATGGTTCCGTACTCATGGTCTTTCAGATGCGCGGTAAAGACAGTAAAAAAATCTGGGCATATGCTGGTTTACGCGACCCCTCGGGTAACATGACCATTTTTTCACCGGAGGAAGTCAGCTTTCATCCTGTGCGCTCCTGGCACTCTCCCCATACCGACGCAGTCTATCCGGTTGCCATGCACATCAAAACCGGCAACATCGAATGGCAACTCGAGCCGCTGATGGATGATCAGGAGCTCGATTCACGTCGATCGACTGGCGCTGTTTATTGGGAAGGCGCAGTGACCATTATGCGTGATGGTCAGCCGGCTGGACGCGGTTACCTGGAACTGACCGGCTATGACAAAGCACTGTCGATGTCGCTGACAGACAAAACAAGATGAAACTGACTGACAACGAAATTCGCGATATTACGCAGCGTCTGGAAGCAGGCAAGCCGCTGCCCGACAAATACCGCTTCCTGCTGTTCGAGGACAAGCGCGAAGTGGAGTTGGTCTGGACCGGCAAGACGAACGAAGTATGCAACATCGTGCTGCCTTTTCAGACTATTGAACAAGTGGACGAGCCGCGCGCGGAAAAGACGTCGGACACCACTTTGCAAATGAGTTTGTTCGATGTGGATAACCGCGGGCGGCAGCTCAAGGGCTGGACCAACAAACTCATCTGGGGTGACAACAAGCTGATTTTGTCCAGCCTGAAAAATGGGCCGTTGCGTAAAGAAATCGAAAAACAGGGCGGCCTCAAGCTGATCTACATCGACCCGCCATTTGACGTGGGCGCCGATTTTTCGATGGATATCGAAATCCCGTCCTCCGACGGGACCTCTGACACCTTCACCAAGAAACCCAACATTCTTGAAGAAATCGCCTACCGCGACACCTGGGGGAAGGGTGCGGATTCCTTTATTGCCATGATCTACGAGCGACTGGTGCTGATGCGCGATCTGCTGGCGGAGGAGGGCAGCATTTATGTGCATTGCGATTGGCGGGTGAATGCATTCATGCGCTTAGCAATGGATGAGGTTTTTGGAAAGGACAATATGCGTAATGAAATAACTTGGGTTAGATCTACAAATCCCAAGGGTTCGCAACACTACTCTCCAAAATTAAGTGTATTTACAGATACTATTTTATATTACGCCAAATCATTTGCAGCGAGACTCAACTTATCTGACATTCGAGAACCACTTACTCAAAGCGAACTTAATGAAAAATATAAATATAAAGACGAAAAAGGTAGATATTACGATGGTCCAATAGTCAGCTCATTATCAATGGGACCTCGACCAACACTTGTATATGAATATAAAGGATATACTCCACCGATTAGTGGTTGGCGACTTAAGCGTGAAAATCTGGAAAGATTAGATGCTGAAGGTAATTTAGGATGGACATCTAACGGTAAGCCATTTAGGAAATTGCGACCTGAAGACGATCAGGGAAAAGTTGTTGGTAATTTCTGGTCCGACATTTCACTATTAAACTCACAAGCGGAAGAAAGGCTTGGTTATCCTACCCAAAAGCCCGGAACCCTGCTCGAACGTGTCATCAAAGCCTCCAGTAACGAAGGCGACCTGATCGCCGATTTTTTCTGCGGCTCCGGCACCACGGCAGCGGTGGCGGAAAAGCTGGGGCGCAAGTGGATCGCATCTGATCTCGGCAAATTTGCTATCCATACCACGCGCAAACGCATGATCGGCGTGCAACGGCAGCTTAAAGCGCAAGGCAAGGATTACCGTGCTTTCGAAATTCTTAATCTCGGTAAATACGAGCGCCAGCATTACATTGGCGTCAATCCCGATCTGCGTGAGGAACAGAAACAGCAGCAGCTTGCCGCCAAGGAAGCTGCCTTCCTTGATTTGATCCTGCGCGCCTACCAGGCGGAGAAAGTAGAACAGTTTGCCTGTTTCCATGGCAAGAAGGCTGGCCGGCTGGTAGCCGTAGGGCCGGTGAATCTGCCGGTGACGCGCTTATTCGTCGAAGAGATCATTCTGGAATGCCGCAAGAAGCATATCACCAAGGTGGATATACTCGGCTTCGAGTTCGAGATGGGGCTGTTTCCCAATGTGCTGGATGAGGCCCGCGTCAAAGGCATCGACATCGCTCCGAAATACATTCCGGCTGAGGTGTTCGACAAGCGCGCGGTGGAAAAGAGTCAGGTGGTGTTTCACGATGTGTCTTTCATTGAGGTCAAGCCGCATATCCAGGGCAATACGGTGGCCGTCGAGCTGACCGATTTTTCAGTTTTTTATTCGCAGGACTCGATTGCTCATGCCGAGGCAACGCTCAAGGACAAGCAGAGCAAGATCGTGGTGGAGAAGGGTAAAATCTGGAAGATAATTAAAGACAAGGACGGCGTGATCACCCGGGAACAACTGACCCAGCACTGGACTGACTGGATTGACTACTGGTCGGCGGATTTCGATTTTGAAAACAAGCGTGAGATTATCCGCGTGCAAAACATGGAAACTGGTGAATGGGAAGAGCAGTGGACAGGCGATTACATTTTCGAAAACGAATGGCAGAGCTTCCGCACCAAAAAGGACCGTTCACTGGAATTGATCAGCGTGTTCCAGGAAGTCATGCCGGGGCGACGCAAGATTGCAGTGAAAGTAGTGGATATTTTTGGCAATGACACTATGACCATTGTAGAGGTGAGGGTGTGAGCAAACCCAAAACCCCTAATTACCATAGACAACGGTTTCTGCTGGTTCTATTAGAGCTAGTGGGAGGATATTTATCAAAAACCGATTTTCAGAAGCTGCTGTTTCTTTCGCAACAAGAAATTGAATGCTCATATTACGATTTTGTTCCTTATCACTATGGATGTTATTCATTCCAGGCTCAATCTGATATTGAGATGTTGGAATCCAAAGGGTGGTTGCAAACAGTGGGTGCCGAAATTCAGTTGTTAGAAAAATCAGTTGATTGTATGGCGCGCGATGAGTTGGCTAGAGTCAGCTATTTCGCAAGAAAGTATAAGAATTACAGAGGTATTCAATTAGTGCGTTTTGTTTACGAGCATTATCCTTACTATGCCATACACAGCAAGATAGCAAAAGATCTTCTAGATAATCATTTTTATCAAGCTGTGATCCATGCGCAAGAAAAATTAAAGTCAGATGAGAATGGGCTTTTTACTATCGGTTACGAAGGATTGTCTTTCGAGAAATATATCAATGAGCTAATTAGCCATGATGTACACCTATTATGCGATGTCCGAAACAATCCATTAAGCAGGAAGTTCGGTTTTTCAAAAGGTGTGTTGAGTCAATTATTACCAAAATTTGGTATTGAATACATCCATATTCCAGAATTGGGCATCGTGTCTGAAAATCGAAATAATCTGGAAACGAAATCTGATTATGTAAAGCTTTTTAAAAGTTACAGGAATTCCTTGCCACAAAAAGAGGAAAGCCTGAAAAGGTTAAGTGGGTTACTTGATAAACACAAACGTGTGGCACTTACTTGTTTTGAGAAGCAGCATGATTTGTGCCATCGGCATTGTATTAGCGAATATCTTGAAAATATAAGGAACATCAAGGTTATCCATCTATGAGTATGATTCGAAGAGTGTTCATTACGGTTAAAACCTATCCTACACTTTCAAAAAAGTATGATGAGTTAGTTTGCACCGCGGGCATTCTTGATGATGGAAGTTGGGTTCGTATTTACCCCTTGCCGTTTAGGAAGTTGGATTATGAGAACAGATACAAGAAATATCAATGGATGGAATTGCCTTTAGCAAAAAATGAAAGTGACCCCAGGCCGGAGAGTTACAAGATTACAGATATTTCCAAAGTGAAGTTAATCGGCGAACCAGTAGGGACTAGACAAGGATGGGCGGAAAGAAAGCAAATTATTTTTGGGAAGAATGAAATTCATTTTGATTTGGCTGCATTGATAGCAAAGGCAAACAACAATGAATTGTCCATTGCTATCTTTAGACCCACTGAATTGTTGGAATTTGTGGTTGAGAAAACAGATCGTGAATGGAATCAAGAAAGTTTGGAAATTTTGAAGGCAAAGGCAAATCAATTGTCGCTTTTTCAAACAGAAGATGAAATTAGAAAAGAGTTTTTAATCGTCGATAAATTACCGTACAAGTTTTCCTACCGATTTAAGGATTGTACGGGAAAAGACAGCACCCTAATGATTGAGGATTGGGAAATAGGTGCGCTGTACTGGAATTGCCTCAAGCGTTCTAAAGGTAATGAGAATGAAGCAATTAATCTAGTTAGGAGAAAGTATTTGCAAGAGTTTTCCAGCAAAGAAATTTTTCTTTTCCTTGGGACCACTCGCCAATTTCACGGCTGGGCAAAAAATCCTTTTGTGATTATTGGAGTATTCTACCCACCTGCATCTCAACAAAATTCTTTGTTCTATCTAGATAGCTATGGAATTGCATTTATCCATGAATAATAGTTTGCAGCTTTCTGTCTTTGAAATTGTTGGAAGTCAATTTTGTGTTGCCTCGTGCGATGGTCAAAGGATTTACGAGCGAATTACCATGGCCTTGAAAGAAAGACGTAATGTTACGCTTTCATTTTATAACATTACCTCCTTAACTGCGGTGTTTCTGAATACTGCTATTGGTCAGTTATACGGTGAATTCAGCGAAGAGCAAATTCGTGCCTTGCTAAAGGTGCAGGATATGCAGTCTGATGATCTCGCGTTGTTAAAAAGAGTAGTTGAAACTGCTAAACAGTATTTCAAAGACCAACAGAGATAATTTTCCTATGGCACTTCACCCTGATTTTCCCGATTCCCCGCACGCCATTCTTGATCCCGCTATCCGCTGGTTTCCGGCGGATGAGGCGTTGCGTGAAACCAGCATGGATAAGCTCATGCCGCCGCTGGTATCGCAGTTACGGCGTGAGGTAAAAGCGTTCCGTGACAGTGGGTACATAGGGGCAACCAGCACCAGTCAAAGCCTACTCAACTGGTGGTTCAAGGAGCCGCACTTGTTACCGCAGGCTGATGGTACAACTGTCGAGTTTCAATATTTTTTCGCGCAACGCGAAGCGTTGGAAACGATCATTTATCTGTATGACGTAGTCGGTGTGAAAGATAAATTTGATCTGATGCGCTTTGATAGCAGTGGTTCGGTGTCGGCTAGTCTGTTCGATGAGACCTGGCGGCGTTTCGTAGTGAAAATGGCAACAGGAAGCGGTAAGACCAAGGTGATGAGTCTGGCGCTGGCATGGAGTTTCTTTCACAAGCTGTATGAAGCAGATTCCGAACTTTCCCGCAATTTCCTGGTGATTGCGCCCAATATCATCGTGCTGGATCGCATTTACAAGGATTTTAAGGGGGTACGGATTTTTTTTGACGATCCAGTGATACCTGATAACGGCTTCGACGGCCAAAACTGGCGGGATGATTTTCAGCTCACTTTGCACCTGCAAGATGATGTGCGCGTGATGCACCGCACCGGAAATATCTTTTTAACTAATATTCATCGTGTGTATGCCGGAGAGGATATTCCACCTTCGCCGGATGATGACAATACGATGGACTATTTCCTAGGTAAACGGCCTAGTGGCGCCACTACTGATTCAAAGGTGGATCTGGGCATGATCATACGCGATATTGATGAGCTGATGATACTCAACGACGAGGCGCATCATATCCACGATGCGAGGCTTGCCTGGTTCCAGTCGATTCAGGATATTCATCATCGGCTGCTGCAAAAGGGCGGCTCCCTGAGCTTGCAACTGGATGTGACGGCAACGCCCAAGCACAATAACGGCGCGATTTTTGTACAGACGGTGGCTGATTATCCATTGGTAGAAGCGATCTGGCAGAACGTGGTCAAGCACCCTGTGCTACCGGATACAGTCAGCCGTGCCAAGCTTTGCGAGCGGCAAAGTTCCAAATACACCGAAAAGTATGCTGACTATATCGACCTAGGGGTGATCGAGTGGCGCAAAGCCTACGAGGAACACCAGAAGCTCGATAGAAAAGCTATTTTGTTCGTGATGACGGATGACACCAAAAACTGCGATGAGGTGGCAGCGTATCTGGAGGGCCATTATCCCGAATTGAAGGGAGCAGTTCTAGCGATTCACACTAAGAATAATGGCGAGATTTCCGAAGCAACGACAGGTAAAGCTAAAGAGGAGCTGGAGCAGTTACGCAAGCAGGCCAATGAGATCGATACCATGGCAAGCCCTTACAAGGCGATCGTATCGGTGTTGATGCTCAAAGAAGGCTGGGATGTGCGCAATGTGACAACCATTGTCGGCTTGCGCGCTTTCGTTGCCCAAAGCAATATCCTACCGGAGCAGACATTGGGTCGTGGGTTACGCAAGATGTATCCCGGGAGCGTGGAAGAATATGTCAGCGTGATTGGCACGGATGCCTTCATGGAGTTTGTGGAGTCAATTCAGGCTGAGGGGGTAGTGCTGGAACGCAAGGCAATGGGCAAGGGAACCCAACCTAAAACACCGCTGGTCATCGAAATTGATTACAACAATAAACAAAAGAATATTGAGGCTTTGGATATCGAAATTCCAGTACTGGCGCCGCGTCTCTATCGGGAATACAAGCATCTCAATGATTTGAATACTGGCGCCATGATATTCCAACCAGTGGTCTATCAGCAATTCAGCGAGGAAGAGCAGCGTGAGATCGTCTTCAAGGATATCACGACGGATGAAATCACGCATACCACGATACTGGATACTGCTGGCATAGCGGATTATCGCAGCGTAATCGGCTACTTCACGCAGACAATAATGAAAGAATTGCGCCTGGTCAGTGGCTATGACGTGCTATATGGCAAAATCAAGACATTCATACGGGATGCACTTTTTGCTCAGATAGTCGATCTGGATTCCCCTAATACTTTGCGTAACTTATCCGAACTCGCTGCTACAAAAACCATAATTGAGATTTTTAAAAAGGCAATTAACGCGTTAACGGTACAAACCAAAGGAGATGCAGAAATTCGTGATACCATCAAATTGCGGCAAACTCGTCCCTTTGTCGTTAAGGATCAGGGTTATCTGATGCCCAAGAAGAGTGTATTCAACCGTGTGATCGGCGACAGTCATTTCGAGCTTCAGTTTGCTAGTTTCCTGGAGGGTTGCAGTGATGTGATGTCTTTTGCCAAGAACTATTTGGCAGTGCATTTCAAGCTGGATTATGTCAACGTAGCTGGCGATATTGCCAACTACTACCCGGATTTTTTGGTGAAATTGTCTTCTAATCGGGTTGCTGTGGTAGAAACCAAAGGACAGGAAGATTTGGACGTGCCCTTGAAAATGGAACGATTGCGTCAGTGGTGTGAGGATATCAACGCGCTACAAGCAGATGTGAATTATGATTTCGTGTATGTGGATGAAGTAGGATTCAAACAGTACGCTCCCAAATCCTTTGCAGATTTATTAACTGGTTTTCGTGAGTATAAGAATGACTAATCGGCAATACCCTAGTGAGTGTGGGGGGTGATATCGTGAGCAGCCCGGAACAGATGATTCGGTTGATTTTGAATGCCTGGCCGGATACGCAGGCGATTTACCTGTTCGGATCTTGGGGAACGGAATATGAACGACCCGAAAGCGATGTGGACATCGCCGTCCTGTTACCGCCCAAGCAGGCGAAAGAGGCAGGTTCGTTTTTATTCAGTGAGCTGCATCAGACGCTGCAAATGGCAGTTAACAGGGATGTGGATTTGATCAATTTGCGCTTGGCTCCGACAGTGCTGCAAAAAGAAATTGTTATGAGTGGAGAGCGGCTTTTTCAGGCACCAGGAACGGCTGCTGATAAATTTGAAATGCTGGTGCTTTCGCTATATCAGAAACTTAATGATGAACGCGCGGGCATTGTGGCGGAAGGTTTACGCAGTGGAAAATTCTACAGCCTATGAACGACATTATTCTCGGTAAGAAAGTCAGTATTGAACGCTGCATCAAGCAAATCAATCAGTATTACCGTATGGAAACCGGTTTGCCCTTTGTTAAGGATCAGCTTCGTCTGGATGCGGTGGCGATGAATTTACAGCGCGCCGCAGAATTAACGATTGATATTGCCAATCATCTAGTGAAAATTTGTAAACTCGGACTCCCGCGCGATAGCCGTGAATCCTTTACTTTGCTAGCGCAAGCCGGAGTGATTGACGAAGAAATGGTGCGCAAGCTGCAAGGTATGGTTGGGTTTCGTAATATTCTCGTACATGAATATCAGGAATTAGATATGCAAATCTTGATCGATGTAATCGAGCATCGCACCCAAGATCTGCTTGAATTTGCTAACCGGGCGCTGCGTTGGGCAAATTGAGCTCAATTTGTATCCTACTTTTTAGTTTTTATTTTTGTTGTAATATTATTTTGTAATAATCAGATAAATATCAATGAATCAAACTCTTTGATATAACCTCATCATCAGGAAAATTATGTATGAATCAAGAAATGTCTCTTTGGATCCTCATCCGTTAAGCGAGTATGTTGACTGAGCATGCCTGCTAACCGTGAACCCATTCTGTGGGTTCTCAAAGAAAAGTTGCCCAAGGATCTGGAACGTATTCTGGAGCTGACCAGTGGCAGTGGCGTGCACATCAATTACTTTGCGCCTTATTTTAATCATTTGCATTTTCAGCCATCCGATAAGGATATCGAGGTTTTTGACAACATTTAAAAGCTGACTCGCGAACTGGGTAACCATAATATTGCCGGTCTTGTTCATCTGGATTTGATCCAAACCGAGAAATTGGTTTAATCCAGGATCGGAAAAGCCATTTGCCGCAATTTTCTGTATCAATATTTTTCAGGTAGCGCTTATTTCAATGGCAGATGGCATGAAGAAATGTGCGCGACTTCTGCTTAAGGACGGTGGACTCTTACTGATTTACGGACCTTTCCGGGCGATGAAGAATTTTCCACGGATTCGAAACAAGGAATTTGATGCGACGCTCCGTTCTGCAGGTGTTGCTGATTTGTAGAATAGGCAGAAATCTGTTGATAGCATGGGAGATTTGGTTAGCCTCATCGCAATTTTGATGGGATGTTATGTTACTTTCCTTATAAAAAGTAGTACGACAGAAAAGAGGGGGTGCGTTATACTTGCCCACTGTTAAAGATCACGTTATTTCAGGTAGATTAATGAAAAATATAAAAATTTTGATCGGCGAGAAATTCAAACGTTTAATATTTATGGCTATAGCAGCCATGCTGCTTATCCAGTCATCGGTGAGTTTTGCTATCAATGAAGTGGATTTTCTCAAGGCAGCCCTGACTGGCGATGTGGCAACTACCGAGAAATTGCTAGGAGAAGGTATCAAGGTCGATTTGCAGAATCCTGACGGGTTTACCGCACTGGCGGTTGCTGCGCAGAATGGTCATGCTGCCGTCGTGGACTTACTATTGAAAAATAATGCGGCGGTTGATCTCCAGAATGTTCAAGGAGGAACAGCATTGCTGCTAGCAGCTAAGAATGGCCATGCAACCATTGTCGATGCCTTGCTGGCAAAAGGCGCCAACCCAGATCTGCAAAGCAAAAATGGGTTATCGCCCTTGATGATTGCCTCTGTCTTCGGTCATACTGCTATTGTCAACACTTTATTGGCAAAAGGAGCTAACCCGAATTTGCAAAACGAGGCTCAAACGACTGCGCTGCACTTGGCTGCCCAGAACGGTCACTTGGAAATTGTAAAAGCATTGCTAGCAAAAGGGGTGAAACCTGATTTGCAAGACACAAATGGCGCTTCTGCACTGATTTTGGCTGCTTTGTCAGGGCATCAGGCAGTGGTCGAAACATTGTTGGCTAGTGGTGCACAGCCTAATCTAAAGGCTGCCAATGATTTTACCGCGTTGATATTAGCTGCCCAGAATGGCCAAACAGCTGTAGTTGAAACCTTGCTGGTAAAAGGAGCCAATATCGATCAACAGAATCAGGATGGCATTACGGCATTGATGTGGGCGGCCCTCCACGAGTATGAGGATATCGTCAAATTGTTATTAGCAAAGGGTGCGAATTCCAAGCTTGAAAGTGCGAGCGGAAAAACTGCACTGGATATGGCCAAGAATCCGGCAATCATTGAGTTGCTTAAAGCTGCCAACAATTAGGCAAGCTTTTCTGAATTCAAAAATTGCTCAGATCTCGTGAAAAGGTCGTTTCACCAGAAATCGTAGTAACTTACTTATGATGAAGCGCTTTGCAATATACCTATTGTTTCGCTGATTCATAAGTGAATTAACGATAATGATAAGAGCTTACTTAAGAATTTCTTTATAATCTCCATAAAATCAAACTGGTTTTTGTTTCTTTATTTCTGATATTTGCATGACTGCTGTCAATAAACCAATGGCGAAGAAGACTAACAATAACCCTTTGTCACCAAGAATCGCCAAATTGTTTCGAGAGGCGGGTTGTCTGATACTGAGCGGTATCGCCTTGTATCTGATATTAATTTTTATTACTTTTAATCGTGCTGATCCCGGTTGGTCACATAGCGACCATATCGATCAGATCGGTAACGCAGGGGGCAGAGCTGGCGCCTGGCTGGCAGATTTGTTGCTTTACCTGTTTGGTGCTTCAGCGTGGTGGTGGGTAGTTTTTTTCCTTTTGGCAATCCTGTGGAGTTATCGCCGTATCGATATTACCAGCATCTTCGATCCGCGCGCGCTGCTCATTTCATTGACAGGATTTATGATTCTGCTAACGGCCAGTAGCGGTTTCGAATCGCTTCGTTTCAATACGATTAACATATCGCTTCCCTTGGTGCCAGGAGGTGTACTGGGTGAAATCCTGAGTAAAAATCTTTCCCTGATGCTCGGGTTTACTGGTACATCGCTTATTTTTATCATTCTAATGGCGATTGGATTCAGTTTGTTTTCAGGACTATCCTGGATACGCATTACTGAAAAAATAGGCGAGACCATTGAAGAATCATGCCTTTCCCTGTGGAATCGCTTATTAGCCCTGTGGAATCGCTTATTGGCCCTGCGAGATCGTCGTGACGAAGAGGCTTCCTCCTTGATGCACTTTAAGGAGGATAAAGAAGACAAGGAGCCGATCAGAGAGGTTCAGAAAAAGCCTGTCAGAGAAGATCAGAAAAGGCCTGTCAGAGAGGATCAGAAAAAGCTTGTCAGAGAGGATCAGAAAAAGCCTGTCGAGCCCTCCTCTCCACCCTTACGGATAGAGTTGCCTGAGCAGCTGCCTGAGCCGGCTGTTCAGAAACCTGCTCGTATCGTCAAAGAAAAAATAACCTCTTCTTTTACCGATTCTTTTACTGATTCATCTAATGCGCTGTTGCCACCACTTCATTTGCTGGATGAACCGCAAAAAGATGTTGAGTTGCTATCCAATGACACGCTGGAATTTACCTCCCGTCTGATTGAACGCCGGCTGCAGGAGTTTGGTGTTGAAGTTAAAGTCGTATCAGCCCATCCGGGGCCGGTCATTACTCGTTATGAAATCGAACCTGCTGTCGGTGTCAAAGGCAATCAAATCATCAATCTAGTCAAGGATCTGGCGCGTGCGCTTTCCGTGGCAAGTATTCGCGTGGTCGAAACTATTCCTGGTAAAACCACGATGGGTCTGGAGATTCCCAATCCTAAGCGACAAATGGTTCGGCTGCATGAAATCCTCAGTTCTCAGCCGTATGCAGATATGTCATCACCTTTGACCATCGCACTCGGTAAGGATATCAGTGGTCGACCTATTGTCTCTGATCTCGCGAAAATGCCTCATGCACTGGTGGCAGGAACGACCGGTTCTGGTAAGTCAGTTGCAATCAATGCAGTCATTTTAAGTCTGATTTACAAAGCAACGCCTGAACAAGTTCGGTTAATTCTGATTGATCCGAAAATGCTGGAGCTATCTGTTTATGAAGGAATCCCTCATTTATTGACCTCGGTTGTGACCGATATGCGCGATGCCGCCAGCGCACTCAATTGGTGCGTGGCTGAAATGGAGCGGCGTTATAAGCTGATGTCTTCCCTCGGAGTGCGTAATCTTGCTGGCTATAACCAAAAAGTCCGCGATGCTAAAGAGAATGAGGAAGTACTGACTAATCCTCTCGGTTTGACGTCGGATGGACCTGCTCAGTTGGAAGAAATGCCTTTGATTGTGGTGGTGATCGATGAGCTGGCTGATCTAATGATGATCATGGGGAAAAAGGTCGAGAAACTAATCGCACGGCTTGCGCAGAAAGCCCGCGCGGCTGGAATACATCTGTTGCTGGCAACGCAGCGACCTTCGGTCGATGTCATTACAGGTCTGATCAAGGCTAATATTCCGACACGAATAGCTTTCCAGGTTTCCAGTAAAATTGATTCACGCACCATTCTCGATCAAATGGGTGCAGAAGCCTTGCTCGGTCAAGGTGACATGCTCTATCTGCCACCAGGCAGCGGTTATCCGCAACGGGTTCATGGCGCATTCGTCGCGGACCATGAAGTGCACAAGGTAGTAGAATATCTCAAGGAACATGGCGAACCGTGCTATGTTGAAGAAGTGCTCAAGGCAAGCGATGAAGAAAATGAATTGAGTGGCGAGAATGGTGAAACGAGTAGACAGGCAGGAGGGGAAACTGATCCGCTGTATGATGAGGCGGTGGCCATTGTAGTCAAATCACGCCGTGCTTCGATCTCGTTAGTGCAGAGACAACTGCGTATTGGTTACAATCGCGCGGCGCGCCTGATCGAAGAAATGGAACGCGCTGGTCTTGTTTCCGCTATGCAGAGCAATGGTAACCGGGAAGTATTAGCACCTAACCGAGATGACTAAGAAAGCACTGATTAATTACTTGCACAAGCGAATTGCTGTGTTGGATAGTACTCAGAAACTCGCTTTGCTCGTTTTCTCGTTTCTTCCGTTCCATTCGCCTTGCACTTTTCTTGCTTGACTAATTAATTAGTGCTTCCCCATGTGAATAATGAACAAGATTTATAATAATAATTATCATTATTATTAGTTCTTTCCCAAATGAATAATAAACAAGTTGAATGGATAATGAAAACATGCTTAATGATACCGACTCCATTCAGATATTATTTTTAAGGAGCAGCATGATTCGATTTAGCTTATTTTTGTTACTTTGCTTACTTCCTCTTCTTGCTCAAGCCTCTGCTATCGATAGCCTTAGGGCATTCGTGCAAAAAGCTCAGACTTTCAAGGCGATGTTTTCACAAATTTTGCTTGATAAAAATCTTCAAGTGATGCAGGAAGCCACTGGCGTCATGATGTTCGAACGACCAGGCAAGTTTCGCTGGACGTATGAAAAACCCTACCAGCAATTGATAGTTGGCGACGGTAGTAGGGTATGGTTCTACGATCAAGATCTCAATCAAGTCACGGTACGTCAGCTGGATGTGGCGATCGGCAGCAGTCCAGCTGCTTTGCTGGCGGGCAGCAGTACGATCGAACGAGATTTTGATCTTACCGAAATCGAGGTGAATGATGAGATGGAATGGCTGGAAGCTACACCCAAGACTAAGGAAAGCACATTTGAGTTGATCCGCATGGGTTTTTCCCAGAAAGGTGAATTGCATGAAATGGTTTTACGCGATAATTTCGGGCAGTTTACCGTATTGGTATTTACTGATCTGAATGCTAATCCTGTTCTTGCTCCCGATTTATTTCAGTTTACCCCCCCCAAAGGGGCTGATGTGATCAGTGACTGATCTATTTACACAGCAAAAACCCTTTGCGCCACTAGCCGAGCGCTTACGTCCCCAATCCCTGAATGATGTCATTGGTCAAACGCATCTGTTAGGTGCTGGTAAACCCCTCCGTCTTGCCTTTGAATCTGGCAAACCGCACTCCATGATTTTGTGGGGGCCACCGGGTAGTGGAAAAACTACTTTGGCACGTCTGATGGCGCGCGTGTTTGATGCTGAATTTATTGCACTGTCGGCAGTACTGTCTGGTGTAAAAGATATCCGCGAAGCGATTGAACGAGCGCAGCAGGTATTGCAGCAATTGGAGCGCCATACTATATTGTTTGTCGATGAAGTACACCGCTTTAATAAGGCACAACAGGATGCTTTTCTGCCTTATGTCGAGCAGGGATTGATTACCTTTATCGGCGCCACTACCGAAAACCCCTCATTTGAAGTCAATCGCGCACTGCTTTCGCGTGCTCAAGTGTATACGCTGAACCCTTTATCCGAGCAGGAGCTTAAGCAATTGTTTGAACGCGCCTGTCAATCTGAACTGCAGAAACTGCATTTCTCAGATGAAGCAAAAAATCTCCTGATCACTTTTGCTGATGGCGATGCGCGGCGCTTGTTGAATCTGCTCGAGCAGGCGGATATTGCTGCCGAGACCGAAGGAGTATGTGAGATCAATGCAGATTTTGTGCGCAATGTGCTATCGCGCAGCATGCGTCTCTTTGATAAAGGTGGTGACGAATTTTACGATCAGATTTCAGCTCTACATAAATCGATTCGCGGCTCCTCCCCGGATGCTGCCCTTTACTGGATGTGCCGTATGCTCGATGGTGGTACCGATCCTCTCTATATCGGCCGACGTCTCATTCGTACTGCAACCGAGGATATTGGCCTTGCCGATCCGCGTGCACTGACTATTGCACTAGATGCCTGTAACGCATTTGAGCGCCTCGGCAGCCCAGAAGGTGAACTGGCGTTAGTGCAGGCAACGCTTTACCTGGCTTGTGCCCCAAAAAGCAACGCGACCTACCTTGCTTACAAAAAAACCCGCTCATTTGTCGAGCAAGATCAATCGCGCCGTGTACCGCTACGATTACGCAACGCGCCTACAAAGCTTATGAAAGATATGGGTTTCGGGCAAAATTACCGTTACGCACATGATGAGCCGGAAGCTTATGCTGCGGGTGAGAATTACTTTCCAGATGGTATGCAGCAAACAGAATTCTATCATCCCACTTCCTATGGGCTGGAAGCGAAAATTGCTGAGAAATTACAGTACTTAAAAAAGCTGGATGAACAGGCAAAAAAGCGTAATACAAAACTTTGAGTGAGCGATTAATAAAGGATCCATAAAAGCGGATAAGCTTGCGTCATTCCCTAGCGCACTAGTAAACAGCTTTTAGCTTCTGGTCTGATGTCAGTTCGACTCTGCAATTCAATCTGCGGCTGTGTTCATCCAAGGTACGCTGCAGCCAGTGTGCGTCATCTGCTGAGGCGCGGTTCAACCGAAAATGCTTGATTTGCATCGGCACCATTTCCAGCTCGACCAGTTTGCCGGTATTGGGTGCAATATTGACAAAATACATCAGGGATAGGTCGCCACGATAATGCTCGTAACCGCCTATCCCTTCATAATCATTCAGGAAATCACCGCATCCATACAAAATGAGTTTTTCCTTGTACACTTCCAGCCCGATAGGGTGATGGGAAGAATGACCATGCAGCAAATCTACCTCGGCAGAATCGATGAGCATGTGAGCAAAATCAATGTGCTCCTGGGGAATGTGATATCCCCAATTTCCACCCCAATGGATGGAAATGACCACAATATCGCCCGGTTGCTTGTTCTGATACACGATCGCCGCGATTTGATCAACCGTTCTGCTGGATAAATCGGTCAAAAAATAAATCCCCGCTTTCCTGGCCGAAGCAGCCCATTCATACGAAATACCGCTGGATTCCGTGCCGCAGGAAATAACAATGACTCTACCTTTAGAGGGTATATCCAAAATAGCCGGAGATTGTGCTTCCTGCAAGTTTGTGCCGGCACCCACGGTTTTGATCTCAGCATTTGCCAGTGTGCACAACGTTTCTGTCAAACCGGCGTATCCCCAATCCAGCACATGATTGTTTGCCAGCACACAGCAATTTATTTTTGCAATAGTGAGAGAGGTGACATTTTGGGGATGCATGCGGTAGTGAATGACTTTGTCCACCCAAAACTCGTCGTTTGAGGTAACGCTCGTTTCCAGATTAATAATGCGGGCATCCGGCGCTGCTTTTCCCAGTTCAACCAGTGCATCGCCCCAAATATAATCGAAGCTTACCGGTTTGGGAATCTTGCCATTGATTTCTTCAGCCAGCTTGACATAGTCTTTCGCATTTCGTACATAGGGCTCATACAATTGCGGTTTACTTGGGTGAGGTAATATTTGATCTATCCCTCTGCCAGTCATCGCATCGCCGCATAAAAACAGCGTGATGGGTGCTTTTCTTGTGGATTCTTCAGAGTCGGTTATTGACATTGCTTTCTCTATACCGGTGGTCAATGCCAGGAGAGTTGCTGATGATTGGATTAGAAAATCGCGTCGTTTCATTAGAACTCATCAGTCGCTGCTGAATTAGTTTAATTTCAAGAACGGATAACGCTTGCATTGATCGCGAGTCCATAACGAGAAGCCTGCCTGCTGCGCGACGATTTCCACATCCAGAATCACGTCAGGATCATTAAACGTCACTTTACCTTCAGCACCTTGTGATCGTAATTGCTTATCCAGATAGTTACCGAGTAAACTCGCTTCATCCTGGCTTTTTATCGTGCCATGGAAGCCACGCCGATGCATGCGCACATGAAAACTGCGATGTGCCAATTGAGGTAGAAATGAGTGGATGCACGGTTTGGCCTTTTCCTCAAACGCTTCGACCGTTTGAAAAAAGAAACAATGTGTACAAGGAATTACTCGACAGAATACTCGCACATAGGCTGGATCTTTTTGCATATCATGAAGGAAAGATTCGAGAAAAGCTTCGGTATTCTCAACCTTGAGGGTCAACACATTGCGAAAAGGTGTCTTTTCGACATGACCATAATTCGACAGGAAAGAAAAACCTTCCTTGAAACAATTTTCTGCGACAGTGACCACAACATTCCAATCTTTCATGATGATTCACCTTCGAATGATGAGTGGATGGATACATGCATGGTTTGGCTTTATGAAAACATGTCGTATCTCGACAACTTGATCATTGGAATATGCGTGCATGATGATGGTTCCTAAGTTTGTTGAGTTTGTGAGAACGAAGCTTCACTAAACAAATAGCAAATACCTAGCCTTCAAATATTATCGTTGCCGTTTACAGCGCAAATCACTCTGTCGCAAGAATCAACAGAAGCAGCGGTAAGCTAATTATTCCCATGAATTCTCGATGATTACGGAAACAGTAGGAATAGTATTTATCTAACTATCTAAATTATTTGTGAAATTCTGATTTCATATCAAGAACAATCTTTTTATAAAGGAGTGTGAGTGATGCAAATGATCAGATTGATAATTACATGCTTATCATTGAGTATTGCGCTATTCCTATTCGGTCATGCAAATGCGATCGATTTGGGTGACCTCCCAGGTGCTAGCAGCAAAATTTTAGAGAAAGGTACACAAGTTTTACCTGGCGGCGAGTCTGCAACAGGGGCCGTACCAGTTGCGACTTCCGCAACTGGACTGATCGGTCAGTTAATGCAGCAATTAGGCGTCAATCAGCGGCAAGCTGAAGTGGGGGCGGGCGCCCTGTTCCAGTTAGCCAAACCCAGAATGTCAGCGGAAAATTTTACCGCGCTGACTAATGTGGTTCCTGAAATGCCGGATTTATTGGCTGCTGCACCTCCACCAAGTCGACTCGGAGGAGGTGGTATGGCAGCTACTTTCCTGGAATCTGGCTTGAAACCTGAAATGGTCCAAAAATTTATACTTGTCATGGTGCAATATGTTGAAGGTGGTGGTGGCGGTTCTGTTGCGGCCGCACTTAAATCCGCATTGATGGGTGGCATGTAGTCTTCCTGGTAAAAGGAGGTCTGCCTGACTGGCGCTATTTTCTGCAGTAAGCGGGTAGAAAGCTGTGATAATGCTGTTCTTGCGTTATTCCATTTCCAAATCAAACCTGACTTTGGCGCCTTCGCCTTACCGTATTATTTATACTGCCTACGGCTCGGCTCACCTTCACGTCATGTTTGATTTGGAAATGGAATAAGGTGTAAGAATTTCTAGCGTTGTTTACAGTATTCTGGAGAATACTGTAAATGAACATGCACAAACATATAAGACTTACGCCACTTGACCGTCAGGAGCTGTGGCAGCTCTACCAAACTGGCTGCTGGAAAGTGTCCCAACTTGCCGAACGCTTTCGAGTCTCAAGGCCCACGATCTACACCGTTCTCAAACGGGCAAGGCTCAAGGAGTTTGTTCCCCGCGACAGTACCAATCAACGTTTTAAAACAATCCAATACGGTCTCAAACGCTTAGCCAAAGTCGAGCAGTCCATCCAGGAGCGCTTGAAACGCGAGGCAAAGCGTTATAACAAGTCTTATCCCGGCGAACTCGTGCATTTCGATACTAAACGCTTACCTTTGCTCAAAGGCCAATCACCTACCCAACCCAGGGAATACCTGTTTGTCGCAATTGACGACTTCTCTCGAGAACTCTATGCAGCCATCTTGCCCGATAAAACCCGGAATAGCGCCGCCTGGTTCCTCACCGAAACCGTCATCACCCACTGCCCTTACCAGATCGATTACGCTTATTCTGATAATGGCAAAGAATATAAAG
>NZ_FNPJ01000017.1 GCF_900107265.1 Nitrosomonas sp. Nm33
CGATTGGTGCCCTGATTGGAAAGTTACTGGTAACCATCGGCCTGTTTGAAGCCAACATCAATGCTGATGTGTTTCATGGATGGGCGATGCAGGACCTGTTGCCTAAATTGCCACTACATTCCATCGTTGTGATGGACAATGCCACCTTCCATAAGAGACTAGACACACGGGATGCCATACATAACGCCGGGCATACCCTTGAATACCTTCCCGCTTATTCTCCTGATCTCAATCCCATCGAACACAAATGGGCACAGGCCAAGGCGCTCCGTAGACAACAAAACCAAACCGTCGATACGCTCTTCAAATCCTATGCATTCTGAATCATTCTTAACTGGTTAGGCTATAATTTGAAAATTATCCGTGATTCATCTTTCGTTCCTTCTGATTGGATAGTGATCGGGCCTGCTTGGCCAGAAAACCAAACTGAAATTAGGTCAAAATCAAGAAACAAAAACCTACTTAAGTCACCATTCAAAAGGTTTGCAATTATGTGCAAGACTGTCGTTTTTCCAGCCCCATTTTCTGCGTGAACGACGTTTAACCCAGGGTAAAGATGATTTAGAGTGATATCAAATCGGTGGTGTAAATTCTTGATTTCAATTTTTTCAATCTTCATTGCAATGCCTCGTGGATATCTCTGCTATCTGGCAAATTAAAGGGCGAGGACGACAAGCCTCGGTAAAAAGGGTCGAATGTACCATATGTTTATACTAATGAATACGGCTATCGTGCGAGATATCGGAAGCATGGATTGTTGTGGCACATACGTTGCCTGATCGGGATGACTGCTTGCTTTTTCAAAGCGCTAAATATCGCTTCTGGTCGAATTCAATCAATGTCAAATTGAATAGAAACTAATTTTTGAAGCTGTCTGATTAAGTTTGAGCGACTACATTTTAAAGGTCTAGCGGGTTTTCCTTGATCGCTTTGGGATTAAAGTTAAGCAGGGCACATATCTCTATATACATTCCCGCCAGAAAATAAACGCTCTCACGAATCCTAGGCGGTCGTGTTGCTGCCTTCATTAATGCGCATTTGTTTCTTAAACTCATTTTCAGCATTAGTCAGTGCTTCATTAAATCCGTCCGAAAGTAATTGCTCGCACTTCACCGGATCCTTAAGTAATGCAAGATCAATTGATAAACTTCTGGCTACTGCTGGAATATAAAAAAAGTGTCAGTTATTGCATTCTGCAAAATGAACGAATTAACCGACTAATCCTAATTTGCACTAGAAACCGCATTAATAATAATCCAATTCCAGTTAGTTATACTTTTGATTAAAGTCGGGGTATTTTCGAGATCATATAATGCACTAACCAAATGATTCTCGAGCGCATCGATACTGTCAACCACGCGGTTATGAAAGTATTTTTTCGTAGTTCATCCCAAAGATATTCCCGCGGATTCAATTCAGATGAATTCGAGAAGGGAATAATAAACGGATGTTCTCAAGCAAATGGAAATCCTTGTTTTTATGCCAGCTGGCGCCATCAAGGATCATAACGACATTATCACCAGGGTAACGGCTGGCAATCTCATTGATGAAAATTTGTATGCAATTGCTGTTGATAGGGGCAACACCAGGCTATTGAAGACTCCATTGAGGGAGCTCTGATTGAAGGAGCTGACTGCGCCGTAAGTAAGCATAAATATATGCTTACGTCACCATGGCACTCACCATCGGTCGATCTGGATGGCAGGGGCTCCATCAGCATCACCTGAAACTCATGCGATTAATCGACAACATATTGCGTTGATTGCCCAGGCGCTGGCTAAGCTCCCGGAACGTACCAAGCGGGTGTTTGAGCTTTATCAGATAGAAGGATATAGCCATCGGATGATTGCCGATGAATTGGCTATTTCCACTTCATTAGTATATATCCTCATACATGAAGCTATGAATCATTGCAGAAACGCTCTCCGATCATGTACTAAGGAATAGAAATAATTGTTATTGTTTTATTCATTTCGCTTATTAAAATGATCCATCAATTGATGGTTTTTAATAGCTTAAGCCGCAACTATCTGAGCCAGGTGTTAAGGTATCAGCGGTCCTATTTTCAATTGTTGCTAATACAACAGGATTTCATATTTCCTTATCCTCGTTTTTCTCGATATATTTTCCCAGTAATAATCCTTGCAGAACAACAAAAGTCAGCATCAGACCCATAAAGCCGAACATCTTGAAATTAACCCAGGTTTCAGTAGAGTAGTTGTATGCTACGAAGAGATTGATGGCACCCATTGATGCAAAAAATGCTGCCCAGCTGGTATTGAGGTGAACCCATATCTGCTCGGGTAGTTTGATCTGCTCTTTCATCATGGTACGGATCAAATTTTTCTTAAAAATCACTCGCGCCAAGAGCAATGCGCTGGCAAACAGCCAGTAAAGCACTGACGGTTTCCATTTGATGAAAGTCTCGTCTTGCAGGATTAATGTTGCACTGCCAAAAATGACAATGATCACGAGACTTATCCATAATATGTTGTCAACATGATGATGACGGAACCATACCCAGCCGATTTGCACAAAAGTAGCGGCAATAGCTACCGCAGTTGCAGCGTAAATGCCATAAACTTTAAAAGTAATAAAAAAAAGGATTACTGGAAAGAGATCAAAAAGAAACTTCATAAAATGGTGTCAGTAGTGTAGTTGGAGAAGTTATTATCGCAGTAATTATGCTTGAGTTGTTATGTCTCATCGCTATTCTGGTCAAGCTTGAGTAATGCAGGATTAATACAACAGCGCAAATTTGGTTTCGTGCTGTTAAGAGATAAAAGATGTATGCGTTTGTATTATCCTATTTTCCTCAATTGCAGTCTCTTATTCCACTTCTAAATCAAACCTGATAATCCTCTAGCCAGCCTCCTCGCAGCCAGTTGTTAGACTGGTTTTGCTGGAATGTTAATCAAGAGCAATTGAATCAAATTTGTTTTTACCGATGCAAGATAATTTCCAGCACAAATTTACTACCGATATAAGCAAGCAGAAGAATGGTAAAACCGGTTAAAGTCCAACGTATAGCAGTACGTCCACGCCAGCCATAAAAATGCCTGCCTATAAGCAGGGCTGCAAATACCCCCCAAGAGATAAAGCTGAAAAGTGTTTTGTGTGAAAATGTTACGGATTGGCCAAAAACTTCTTGTGAGAATATTATGCCGCTAAGAAGTGTCAAAGTGAGGAGTATGAAACCTGCCCAGATAATGCGAAACAGCATTTTCTCCATAACGAGAAGGGGTGGGAGATTCATCAATACCCGTGACATGGCAGGATGGTGAAGGCGATACTCCAATATCGTCATAAGGATTGCATGGAGTGCCGCGATAGTAAACAGACTATAGGCAAGCAGAGCGACCAGCAAATGTGCTTTAAATGCAGGTAATTCAGTGTTGGCAAGGGGGCGCAGTGAAGGAAGCGTCAAGGGCAATAATACTGCTATTGCTGCCACAATAGCGATCGGTGCAATCAAATTCTGTAATTCACGCAGCCGTGAAAAGAAACCTGAGAACCAGTAAATCAAGGCAGTCAGCCATACAATCGATGAGATTGCATTACCCACACCAAAACTGAGTCCAGTATTTATAAAAATAGTTTGATAAAGTATAAGACCATGAAGTGTAAGCGGGGCAAGCATGATGAAATGCTCTCCCTTGGCAATTGATGAGGTACTTACTTCAGCACTGGGTGAGATGGGTTGATTCTTCCAGCGGGTGGGCCAGAAATACCATCCAACTAATGTATAAAACAAAAAAGCTGAAATATAAACTAGAATGCTGAGCATTTATAAAACAGATCTAGAAAACTGATTTATTCAGTCTACCTTGCACTTGTATAAATTCAAAGCGTTATTATTAGAATTTGAGAAATTATCATTTTATGGTGCTATATGATCAGCATCAATTTTTTGAGGGACAAATATGTTTGATAATCTGACGAATCGACTTTCTGGTGTTATCAAAACTCTGCGTGGAGAAGCGAGATTAACTGAGAGTAACATACAGGAAGCAATGCGTGAAGTGCGCATGGCGTTACTTGAAGCTGATGTTGCTTTACCTGTTATCAAGGATTTTATCGAGCGGGTAAAACAAAAGGCGATCGGTCGGGAGGTAATAGAAAGTCTTTCTCCTGGACAGGCGTTAGTAGGAGTTGTTCATCAAGAGCTCATGACCATCATGGGAGGAGAAAAAGCGGATCTCAACCTCAGCACTGTACCGCCTGCTGTTATTCTCATGGCAGGGTTGCAAGGTGCGGGAAAAACCACATCCAGTGGAAAATTGGCTAAATGGCTGATAGATAATAAAAAGAAAAAAGTGATGCTGGTATCTTGTGATATTTATCGACCTGCTGCTATTGATCAGTTAGAGCTGCTGTCCAGTCAAGTTGGTGCTGATTTTTTTCCGGTAAAAGCAGGTCAACAGCCAGCAGAAATCTGCACTGCTGCGCTGGATTATTCTCGCAAACATCACCATGACGTAATGATCGTCGATACTGCAGGTCGCCTCGGTATTGATCAAGTGATGATGGACGAGATTACTGAACTTGAGGCTCTGCTGAAACCAATTGAGACACTTTTTGTCGTCGACGCAATGCAAGGGCAAGATGCTGTCAATACGGCGAAGGCATTTGCTGATGCGCTTCCTTTGACGGGTGTTATCTTAACCAAGTTAGATGGAGATGCACGGGGAGGAGCGGCCTTATCGGTGCGGCATGTGACGGGTAAACCAATCAAGTTTACCGGGGTGGCTGAGAAATTGACTGGACTGGAGCCTTTTTATCCTGACCGGATGGCTTCTCGTGTCCTGGGCATGGGCGATGTATTGGGGTTGATTGAAGAAGCGCAGCGTAGCGCAGATCAGAAAGAAGCTGAAAAGCTGATGAAAAAAATGAAATCAGGCAAGGGGTTCGATCTTGATGATTTCAAAATGCAATTCCAGCAGATGAAAAAAATGGGCGGAATGAGTGCAATGTTGGAGAAACTGCCGCATCAATTGACGCAAGCAGCCCAGAATATGAAGGTAGACGATAAAATAATTAATCGTACTGAAGGAATTATCAATGCCATGACACGACAAGAGCGTGCCAAACCAGAAATCATTAAGGCGTCACGCAAACGCCGTATTGCAGCCGGTTCGGGTGTCTCTGTGCAGGAGGTAAATCGCTTGCTCGCGCAATTTGAGCAGGCACGCAAGATGATGAAAATGGTCAATAAAGGTGGCATGGCCAAGATGATGCGTGCAGTAAAAGGCATGCTACCGCAGATGCGCTAGTATCAAGAACGATCGAGGAGGAAAATTTTTTAGGTTTGATTATTCTGCTTTAGACGCCTGCTCGAGTCCTTCTACCTGAATTCCAGTTGTTATATCTTTTTCAGCAAACCAGCCAAGATTCATTTCAAGAGCATATTTAGCTGGTTTGGCTGAATAATGGGTATTGATTGAGAGCGGGGCCATATCGGCAATATTGAGGATCACCCCTTTCTCATCAAGAAACGCCACGCTGAGGGGGATAGAGGTATTGAGCATCCACATACCATAAATATTTGTTTTGGGAAAAACGAACAGCATGCCGCTATTTTTCTCCAATTGCGAGCGATACATCAATCCTTTGGAGCGCGCAGTTGGGGTATGCGCTATTTCTGCCGAGAGCGTATGATTTAAAATTTTAAGAGGAATTGCTGGGGGTACAGTTTGAGTAGCTGAGCTTTCCGCTGCTGGTAGCAGCAAAATAATGATCGCGAACAAAAGGTACTTTAACATTTACCTGTACTTCCAAAGCCACCTTCACCGCGGGTGGTCGGTTCAAAATTTTCAACTATATTGAATTGGGCTTGCAGGACAGGAACGATCACTAGTTGAGCAATCCGTTCTAACGGGTTAAGAAAAAAGTCTGTTTGCCCTCGATTCCAGCAAGAAACTAAAATCTGTCCCTGATAATCTGAGTCGATCAATCCAACCAGATTCCCTAGTACGATGCCATGCTTGTGGCCAAGACCAGAGCGGGGTAACACTATTGCCGCTAAACCTGGATCATTCAAATAAATCGCAATACCACTTGGAATTAATTGTGATTCCCCGGGCTGTATTTGAATGGGATGCTCAATACATGCGCGCAGATCTAATCCCGCAGAACCTGGCGTAGCATAAGCGGGTAGCTGATCTCTTAGCCTCAGATCAAGAATTTTGATGTCGATTTTTTTCATACCAGAAGAGTTAGCTATGATGTTGTTTATGTAAGGCAGCGATGTGCTCGATTAAGCGGCGTGCTTGATCAATTTTAGGTGCTTTGGGTAGTATATGTTTACCATTATCATCAAACAGTAGCAAGGTACTGTCATCTGCACCCATCGCCTCCTGGGCCAAATTTGCAACAAGCAAAGGCAGCTTCTTTTTGTGACGCTTGCTTTTTGCATTTTGATCAATATTTTCTGTTTCAGCAGCAAAACCAACGCAGAATGGTGGATTGGGCAAATTAGCGACATATTGCAAGATATCGGGATTAGGAATGAGCTCCAGCATCAGATCATTATCGGATTTTTTTATCTTTTGGGTGTGAGCGATAGCGGGACGATAATCTGCTACTGCGGCGACGCTGATAAAAATATCGTTAAAGATCACCTCATTTTTGACTGCAGTCAGCATATCGTTAGCACTGGTGATGGGGATGAATTTTTTAACGGTAGGGCAAGTCAAGCAGACCGGTCCTGAAATTAGCGTAACTTCTGCACCTGCCCCAAGTGCAGCTTGCGCGAGTGCGTAGCCCATTTTACCCGAACTTAAATTAATAATGCCGCGAACTGCATCAATCGCTTCAAAGGTAGGCCCAGCTGTAATGAGGATACGCTTCTTCTCTAATAATCTGGGTTGAAAGAAATTCTGCACAGCTTCAAAAAGTTCTTGTGGCTCCAGCATACGTCCCATTCCAGTTTCACCACAAGCCTGAATGCCATGAGCAGGGCCGAGCACAGTAATATCATCTTTTTGTAAGGTAGTCAGATTGCGCTGTGTTGCGGGATTTTCCAGCATCTGGCGATTCATGGCAGGTGCAATCATCAGCGGACAATTACGAGCAAGGCATAACGTTGACAGCAGATCATCTGCCAGGCCATGAGCGATTTTGGCAATGAAATCAGCACTTGCGGGCGCGACTAAAATGACATCAGCAGCACGTGATAGATCGATATGGGCCATGCTGTTATTGACACTTTCATCCCAGAGTTGAGTATGTACCGGTTTGCCGGTCAATGCCTGTAATGTGGTTGATCCTAAAAAATGACAAGCTGCCTCAGTCATAACGGTTTGTACTTCAGTACCATCTTGTATGAGTAAGCGTGCAAGTTCAGCAGCCTTATACGCTGCGATACCGCCAGTTATTCCAAGTAACACACGTTTTTTTTTCTGGGAGTTTGTCACAATTATCTATGCGCGCTGATTAATTGAAAATAGGAAAAAAGATTTGGTCCGAGCTAAAACACAAAAATTGATAAGCATAAGTAATTTACTACATTGTTGGAAAAATTAGCCGTTAATTTGGTAACGATGATTTTTTACATGTTTTATTAAACAATGGCAATTACAGATTGGCCTGAGTCCGAGCGCCCGCGTGAGAAGCTCCTGAAAAAAGGAGCAAAAAACCTTTCAGATGCTGAGTTATTAGCTATTTTCTTACGTACTGGTATTGCAGGTAAAAGTGCAGTGGATCTGGCAAGAGAATTATTAAAACATTTTGGAAGTTTGACAGAATTATTCCTTGCTGATCAAGATGCATTATGTCAATTGCCTGGTATGGGAGTGGCCAAATATACTCAATTACAAGCTGTTCTGGAAATGGCTCAGCGTGCACTCAGAGAAGAACTAAACAGTGGCGATATCATGGATTCGCCTCAATCAGTTCGCGATTACTTGCGCCTTAGTCTGGTTGGGAAGGAGCACGAGATATTTATGGGTATTTTCCTGGATGCTAGAAATCGTACTATTGCTACTGAGGAATTATTCACAGGTACGCTGACACAAGCCAGTGTATATCCGCGTGAAGTAGTCAAACGTGCATTATATCATAATGCCGCAGCCATGATTTTTGCTCATAATCATCCCTCTGGTGTCGCGGAACCCAGTAAGGCTGATGAGATACTTACTCAATCGTTGAAACAAGCGCTTGCACTGGTCGATATCAAGGTATTGGACCATTTTATTATCGGTGATAGAGACACACTCTCATTTGCAGAGCATGGTCTGATATGAATTGAAGAATACCTCTGAATCAGGATATAATACTTAGTTTTATAAATCTAGGAGTACGTAACCATGGCGCGAGTATGTGAAGTGACTGGTAAAAAACCTATGACTGGTCATCATGTTTCCCATGCAAATAACAAAACAAAACGTCGTTTCCTACCAAATTTGCAGCATCGCCGATTCTGGGTAGAAAGTGAGAAGCGATGGATCACTTTACGCTTGACTAATGCGGCATTGCGTACTATTGATAAAAATGGAATTGATGCTGTGCTTGCCAAAATGCGTGCGCGTGGTGAGAGCGTTTAGTGTATAAGGTAAAGTATTTACTTTAATTAAGACTTAAGACGGGAATTTAATTATGCGTGAAAAAATCAAACTTGAATCTTCAGCTGGAACTGGTCATTTTTATACCACAACCAAAAATAAGCGCACTAAACCTGAAAAACTAGAGCTTATGAAATATGATCCAGTGGTAAGAAAGCATGTCAAATACAAAGAAACAAAATTAAAATAACAGAAAGTACTCGGTAATAAATAAACTTACTATTTTGGTTTATTTATCAATAAAAACTGACTACTCTTTAGGTGGTATTTTCTCTCACTAACCTATAAGATCGTTGCATGCATCTTTTCTGGTGGTATCGTTTTGTTCGTGTGAATGCCAGTCTGGTATTTTGATTTATGTCACAACTTCACTACTTCTGCTATTGTTTCTTCCTTTCTGTCTAGTAGTGATTTAAGATATTCAAGAAATTCGTAATGTCTGCTCACAAATTTCTTCATGTGAAAAATTACTTAGCCTGAACTAATTCAGTATGAGCTAATACTGAGCTACCAGCAAAGTAGCGTTTAATTCCAGCAGTGATCGCATTGGCCATTTTATCCTGATATGCTTGGCTCCTCAATTTTTCTTCTTCTGTTGGATTACTGATAAATGCAGTTTCCACCAAGATGGATGGAATATCTGGTGATTTGAGAACAGCAAAACCTGCTTGTTCTACATTTCTCTTATTTAGAGGATTAATGCTGCTAATTGCTGATAGTACGTTCCCGGCAAGCTTGATGCTGTCGTTAATAGTCGCATTTAAAGATAAATCTATTAACGTCTTTTTAAGATAGTGATCTTTGTTATCAAGTTTAACTCCTCCGATTAAATCGGACTCATTCTCTTTTTTTGCTAGCCAATTTGCTGTCGTGGAAGTGGCTCCATTTTCAGATAATGCATATACAGAAGAGCCACGTGCCTGAAGTCTCGGGACAGCATCTGCATGAACAGATATAAACAAATCAGCATTTGCCCGGCGTGCTTTTGCACGTCGTTCTTCGAGAGGTAAAAAATAGTCATCATCCCGAATTAATACGGCACGCATATTGGGTTCTTTGTCTATACTGGTTTTGAGCTTTCTTGCAATAGCAAGAGTTACATCTTTTTCTCGAGTACCATTTGGTCCAATTGCGCCAGGATCTTTCCCGCCATGTCCCGCATCAATTGCTACAATGTAAGTTTTTGATAATTTACGAGGATTGCGATCAAAAGCTGTTGGTAATACTCCTGATTGCTTGTGGCTATTATTTTTCGTAGGTACTCTGCTTTCAAATTCTTGTACCAGCGCCATTAATGGATCTTCTTTTTTATTGGATGCAGCCGCAGGATGCCGAGCTGCATTGCCTTCGCCGCCGTGTGTCATTAATGGATCTTCTTTTTTATTGGATGCAGCAGGCTCTTCAGGTGGATAGATATCCAGTACAAGACGGTGACCAAATCCATCCATTGGATCAAGAGTAAATGTCTTAGGCGCAACGCTGGTTTTTAGCCCTAAAACAAGGCGCAGTGTATGTGGTTTTGGGCGTTCTATACGTGCTACCTGAATAAAAGGATCTTTTTTATTAACTTTTCCTGACAGACTTTCCAGCGCAGGGGTTAATGCCACCCCTTCCAGATTCATAATAATTTTTCGAGGATTATCAAGTGTATCAAGGGTATAGTTAATAGGTGAGTTGGATTCAAGTGTCAGTCGGGTATATTCCGGGCCTGCCCAGAGACGCGTAGAGATAATCTTTGTGCTTGCCAGAGCACTATTGCTAAATAAGGAAATGAGGATGGCAATTAATAAGAAAAAAGCTAGAAATAAACCCTGATAATACCCAGTCGCAATGATATTAAAAGTAGCTCCAGATTTTACCAGGATTTTAAGCATTGTTTTCCTTTTTCAGTTCCAGCTTGAATTCTAATTTCCCGGCCTAATTCATTGAATCGAAGAAAAATCTCTATATCCGCAGCTGGCAATAATTTGTCAGCTTTCTCTGGCCATTCGATTAAACAAATTGTTTCTGCATTAAAGAAATCGCGGAAGCCAGCTTCCTCCCATTCAATAGGATCATTGAAGCGATAAAAATCAAAATGATACAAGTATAACCTAGAAAATTTATAGATCTCAACCAGATTATACGTTGGGCTTTTCACTTTCCCCAAATAACCCATTGCGTGCAAAATACCGCGAGTTAATGTAGTTTTCCCAGCACCTAGCTCACCAGAAAGAAAGATAATTAAGCCAGGATGCAAAATGCTGGCAATTTTCTCACCAAGCGCTAGCGTTGCTGTTTCATTGGCAAGCTGTAAAATAAAAGGTTGCTCTGTATCAGAATTGGAAAGAAAAGGATTATGCAAGAAGAGATCTCCACAAATTCATCATTAGATGTTGCTTCGTTAAAAGAATCTATCAAAAATTGGGGTAGACAACTTGGTTTTCAAGATGTTCGTATCGCTGATGCTAATGCTGACATGTCTTTAGTCGAAGCAGAACTATTCGCGTGGCTGGATAAAGGCTTCCATGGCGACATGGATTATATGGCAAAACATGGTACCAAGCGTACCCGCCCTGCAGAGCTGGTACCTGGGGTGTTGCGAGTGATCTCTGTGCGTATGAATTATGCACCGCCAGAAGTGAAGGAAAGTTGGGGCATTATCCATGACGGCAATAAAGCATTTATTTCACGCTATGCTGTCGGACGTGATTACCATAAAGTATTGCGTGCGCGACTGCAGAAACTGGCTGACAATATTTCCAGTAAGATAGGTCAATTTAATTATCGTGTTTTTACTGATAGCGCGCCGGTAATGGAAGTAGAGTGGGCAAAAAAATCAGGACTTGGATGGCGTGGCAAGCATACATTGCTGTTATCCAGAGAAGGGGGATCGTACTTTTTCCTTGGGGAAATGTATACTGATTTACCGCTACCTGTAGACGATCCTGTCGAGAGCTATTGCGGTAGCTGTACTCGCTGCATTGATATCTGTCCTACCCAGGCGATTATTGGTCCTTACCAGTTAGATGCAAGACGATGTATTTCTTATCTCACCATTGAGCTAAAGGGTAGTATTCCCGAAGATTTGCGCCCGCTAATCGGTAATCGGGTATATGGTTGTGATGATTGTCAATTGATCTGCCCCTGGAACAAATTTGCTAGGACCACACAGGAAGCTGATTTCGCTGTGCGCAATGGACTGGATAATGTCTCACTGGTGGAATTATTTCAATGGAGCAGGGAAGAGTTTGAATCAAAACTTGCGGGTAGTCCCATTCGTCGCATCGGTTATGAGCAATGGTTGCGCAATCTTGCGGTTGGTTTGGGTAATGCTCCCTCATCTCCAGCGGTCATTGAAGCGTTGCAAGCACGCAGTAATGATCCTTCCCCTTTAGTACGTGAACATGTCCAATGGGCGCTGCGGCAGCATGATAAATAGTTGACTACTGCAGTTCTTTGATTTTTACTATAAAATTCTCAAAGATACGATCATTTCCGGAATCCACCACGTGGGTGATTCCGGAAAATTATGTAAAAATTATGTTGTATCCTAGCGCATGCGCCAAGCGGTGTAAGTCGTTTCTCTGTTGAAATCATCCCAGATATAGGCAGGATTTACTATGGGTGTGGTTGGAATCAGAAAGGTAGCGATATCGAGTGCTCCGGTTAAGGAGCGTCCTACCGCATGGACAAGACCGGTAAAGAAACCAGCAGTCATGCCATAGGTAGCGCCATGACTACGGCCTTTGACCATCATGGTTTTAGGAATTTCTACAAAACCAGTCACTGCATTGGCGACACCATTAGCAAGTTTTTCTCCAACTTTAATGGGGTAATCAGTTGCCATTGCCGCGGTTGGGAAAAAGAATGCTAATGCGAACAATACCGACAGTGATGCGATAGATTTTTTCATTGAGTTCTCCTAAATCAAAATAATACAGTAAATACACCCGCTTAATGCAGCTGCAATGCTAAAGTGACACTATCAAACATGACGATATCACAATTTATCGCATTCCTTAAATGAGTTGTTATTACTAGAATGGTAGATTTCAATTATTTACCAATTGATAATCGGTGTGTTGTGAGCGTTTCGAGCGATTCAGTCAATCAATAATAATCTGCTTTAGATTTACTTAGAACACCCTTTGTTTATTATCGTATGTGCCTGCACATTAGCTATTTTCCCCACGTATCGCGTAAAGTAACAGCGCGATTAAATACTGGTTTTCCTGGTTTTGCATCGATGCGATCCGCCACGAAATAGCCATGACGTTCAAACTGGAAGCATTGTTCAGCTTGTGCGTCAAGCAGCGAAGGTTCGATCAAGGCGGTTGTGATTTGTTTTGAATGAGGATTCAAGTGGGATTTAAAGTCTTTATCGCCACTATCAGGATAGGGATGATTGAACAGACGATCGTATACTCTGATTTCCGCTGGTTGTGCATGCCTGGCAGATAGCCAATGAATATTTCCCTTGACCTTGCGGATATCGGCGCCTGCCGTACCACTTTTGGTAGCTGGATCATAAACACAGTGTATTTCTTCTATTTCGCCCCGGTCATTTTTTACCACAGAGACACATTTTATCAGGTAGGCATAGCGTAAACGAACTTCTGCTCCAGGCGAGAGCCGGAAATAGCCTTTGCTGGGAACTTCCATAAAATCATCCTGCTCAATATAAACAGTTTGGGTAAGAGGCAATATTCGTTTACCCCATTCTGGTTTTTGCGGATGATTCGGTGCATAACATTCTTCTTCCTGATCCTCCGGAAAATTATCAATTATAAGTTTCAATGGTTTTAATATTCCAATTCGCCGTAAAGCATGCTCATTGAGATCTTCTCTCAGACAATCTTCTAGAACTGTCAGATCTATCCAAGAATCAGCTTTGCTGATACCGATGCGTTCAGTAAACAGGCGAATTGATGCAGGGGTATATCCACGGCGACGCAGGCCTGCTAAGGTATTAATACGTGGATCATCCCATCCCTCCACAAAATGACCTTCTACTAACTCAATTAGCTTGCGCTTACTCATCACGCAATAAGTGAGATTTAATCGAGCAAACTCGATTTGCTGAGGGTGGCAAGGGATTTGGTCAACTAATTGGTCTAGTACCCAATCATACAGTGGTCGATGGTCTTCGAATTCCAGTGTGCAAAGAGAATGGGTAATATGTTCAAGTGCATCAGATATGCAGTGCGTAAAATCATACATGGGGTAAATGCACCACTTGTCACCGGTTCGCTGATGATGAATATGGCGAATACGATAAATGACTGGATCGCGCATATTAATGTTGGGAGAAGTCATGTCAATTTTGGCGCGTAATACATGTGCGCCATCTGGGAATTCACCAGCACGCATGCGACGGAACAAATCCAGGCTTTCTGCTGCGGAGCGATCGCGATATGGGCTATTTTTTCCTGGCTGAATCAAGGTGCCGCGTAATTGCCGGATTTCCTCTGCGGACAGGCTATCTACATACGCCTTATCTTTTTTTATCAGATATTCAGCAAATTCGTATAGTTTCTCAAAGTAATCAGATGCATAGTAAATATGCTTTCCCCAATCAAAACCCAACCATTTGACTGAATCACAGATGGCATCCACGTATTCTTGTGCTTCTTTTTCCGGATTAGTATCGTCAAAGCGCAGATGACAGATACCACCATAATCCCGAGCAAGGCCAAAATTGAGGCAGATGCTCTTGGCGTGACCGATATGGAGATAACCATTTGGTTCTGGTGGAAAACGTGTTTCTACTCGCCCGCCCCATTTACTGGTACGGTTATCCTCATCAATAATGGTACGAATGAAATTTGAAGAAATAGGTAATGTGCTCACAAATTTGTCTTTCTAATTGGGTTGGGAATGCGATCATTAAAAGAACTATAATACAAAGTCGCAATATTATAGAGTGTGTTTGACCAGCCAAAACCAGAATAAATTAGTGAAATAAATGCAGCGCAAATAACCTAAACGGCCCGGAATCTAAATTTTATTAAGCAAATTAAATTGTTATGACTCAAGAAACTCAATCTGCCATTCCTCAAGACGAGAACCATATTATTGCTGAACGGCGCGCTAAACTAACCGAGTTGCGTAAAAGCTGTAATGCTTTTCCTAATGATTTTCATCGCGATAACTTAGCCTCAGAATTGCACCACCACTATAACGCGCATAGCAAAGAGGCGCTGGAGGCAGATCCGATTGTGGTTAAGGTGGCGGGACGTATGATGTTCAAGCGCGTCATGGGCAAGGCAAGTTTTGCTACTATTCAAGATATGAGTGGACGAATCCAGCTTTATGTCTCCAATGATCATACAGGCCAAACTGTGCATGAAGCGTTCAAGCATTACGATCTGGGTGATATTTTGGGGGCTGAAGGTGTTTTGTTCAAAACCAAAACGGGCGAATTATCTGTACGCGTCACTTATTTGCAGTTGCTGACTAAATCGTTACGTCCGCTGCCGGAGAAATTTCATGGTCTGGCTGATCAAGAGCAGAAATACCGCCAACGTTATCTCGATTTAATTACCAATGAAGAGACACGTCAGGTTTTCTCGATACGCTCCAAAGTCATCCAGGCTATTCGAGAGTTTCTGGTGGCGAGGCATTATCTCGAAGTAGAAACACCCATGATGCATACCATTCCAGGGGGTGCGGCTGCGCGACCTTTCATAACTCACCATAACGCACTGGATATGGCGCTCTATTTGCGAATTGCACCTGAATTATACCTGAAGCGCCTGGTAATCGGTGGTATAGAGAAAGTTTTTGAGATTAATAGGAATTTCAGGAATGAGGGAATTTCTACCCGACACAACCCTGAGTTCACCATGTTGGAGTTTTATGAAGCTTACCGGGATTATGTCTACCTGATGGATTTAACCGAGTCCATGTTGCGGGAAGTTGCAATGAAGGTGCTGGGAACAACTCGAGTCATCTACCAGGAGCGTGAGATCGATTTATCTCAACCATTTGCCAGAATAACCATCACTCAGGCGATACAAAAGCATTACCCGGAATATACGATTGCTCAGCTTAATGATCGCAATTTTCTGATTGGTCGAATGGAGGAATTGAATATTGCGTATAATCCTAAAGATGGGATAGGTGGATTGCAGCTTTCCCTCTTTGATGAAACCACAGAACATCTATTATTCGAACCGACTTTTATCATTGATTATCCCGCAGAGGTATCACCCCTGGCGCGCCGAAATGATCATAACCCAGAAATTACGGATCGTTTCGAGCTTTATATTGCCGGACGTGAAATTGCAAATGGTTTTTCAGAATTGAATGACCCGGAAGATCAAGCAGCGCGTTTTCTAGAGCAGGCCAAAGCTAAAGAAGCGGGCGATGTAGAGGCCATGCATTATGATGCTGATTACATTCGTGCGCTGGAATATGGTTTACCCCCAACTGCAGGAGAGGGGATTGGTATTGATAGATTGATCATGTTGCTGACCAATAGCCCCAGTATTCGTGATGTTATCTTGTTTCCCCAATTGCGACGGGAAGACTGAGAGGTTGTGAAAACGTAGTTTCGCCAAAAAATCGTAGCGAACACTCCAAGCGCAAGGCGGATGGAACGCAGCGACAAGAAAACGAACGGAGTAAGTTTCGATAAAATGAAGTTTTAGCGAAACTACGTTTTAGCGTAGCTACATATCAAATAGATAGGCGAGAAGCGAGAAGCGATTTCTTCCAGGTAACTTAGAATGGAATCATTATTTCAAAGGTAACTCCATTTTCATGACGTCCGGTTTTTCCTCTTTGCGAGCTGAAATATAAGCGTGATCCATCTGGGCTAAAAGCTGGCCCTGTTATTTCAGAGCGGTCATGACCGACAAGTTGTAGCAAGGGTTTGATTGTTTCACCTGATAAAATCACGATCTGCATATCTCCGCCATCCTCTGCGACCAGCAGCTCGCCTGCGGCATTGGCAGTAATATTGTCAACCCCGCTCAGTACGGGTGAAGCATAGTGTGCAGCGTCGTAAATGATATCAAGGTTGTTATGAAGGGTGTCATAAGCCCATACCCGATTATCGCCTTTGGTAGTGAAGTAAACGATTCCCTGGTGATACCAGATCCCTTCACCGCCATTAAAATGACTGCTTTGTTTTATTTGCTTGCGTGTGGCAATTCTTGTCCCCTCAGGGTCAGATAGGCGATGCCAGCATACTGTTTTCTGACGATCACCGAGTATTTCCGCTACTTCCAGAAAACCATCTTCCAGATCAGGGTGGCCAGTTGCGTTGAGTAAATTGGGGGTATAACGATAGAGACAGCCATCAGGCTCATCTTCGGTGAGGTAAAGCTGTTTATTTTTTGTGTCGACAGCCACGGCTTCATGGTTGAAGCGTCCGAGAGCTCTTCTGACTTGTGCCGGTTTTTCCCCAAAGGGATCACATTCCCAAACTAGACCGTGTTCAATTTCTTCGCAAGACAGCCATGTTTGCCAGGGCGTAGCTCCACCGGCGCAATTGCGGTTGGTATTTTCCAGAATAGAATAGGCGTTGATCAACTTCCCATTGTGATCAAAGTGAAGCGCGCCTACTCCGCCAGCGTTATTTTTCATTTCGCTATTGGAGACATAAATCCAGCCACCCTCATCGGTAGCAAAGGTGGCGCCCCCATCAGGTGCAGCGTGCCAGGAATAACCAAACAAATTTTGCCCTGAATAGGCAACGATGCGAGAGGAATAGCCTTGGGGTAGGCGAACCCCATTCTGGTCAGGTGCTTGCAGGGGACCAATTGATGCAAGGTTTGGCATGGCTGCTTTGCTAGTGCTGACAACCAGCAAGTTGTGTACTAGCAGGGTAGTTAACCCGACACCGCCATATCGAAGCAATTTGCGGCGCTGAAAATCGACATGACTATTTCTCATAAAAAATTATTAGCTAATTTGTTTCAAAAACAGTGATAGGCGATTGACACTGCTGCATCAGTTGTACAAACGGAATAAGTGGATCAGGGTTCTTGATTAATCGATCGAGTAGTTGTCTTTTGGCAATACCGGTAACGACAAGAGCAATATGACAGCTGCTGGCCAGTACCGGCAGTGTCAGGCTGATGCGCAGACTCGGTGCGAGCGGTGGTTCAGCTGCCTGGCATAAATAGGGGGTATCTTGATCGAGAATCATTCCAGGAAACAAGGAGGCAATATGTCCATCTTGTCCCAATCCCAATACTGTTAGATTAAGCGGCCGGGGGAGTTGGCAGAGTCGTTCATGAACCGTAGTCAGTGCCTCGGATGGATGAGCATGCGAGGTCTTCAATCCGATGAAGTGGGCTTTCTCTGCCTGGTCTTTTAAAAAATAGTTGCGTACCAGCCGTTCATTGGAGGCGTCTGCTTGAGCTTCTACCCAACGTTCATCGCTTAACGTAATATAGACACGTTCCCATGGCAAGACTTTGCGAGCTAGTGCAGGCAGGTAGTCACGTGGTGTTTGCCCACCTGGCACAACCAAGCTTACTTTATTGTTTTGCATGAGCGCATTGCGCAGAATCAAGGTAGCAGAATCAGTAAAAGCAGCAACCAGCTCATGCATGCTGTTATGGAAGTGACGTTCAATCATATTGTGAGCGAGCACAAATCAGGAACAATCCTGACATGCCCGGGAAAAGGATTCTCATCACCTGGGCGGACCCGGCCCAGGAATGCAGTTCCGTTCAAAGTGGCGCCCTGATAGTCAGCCATGGCATCACCAATCATCAGAACTCGCTCGGGAATGAGCGCATAGGTAGTCAATATATTAGCAATCAAGGTCTGTTTGGATAGCGGAGAGCCTCGCACTTCAGTGAAGTAAGATGACAGACCACGTCGTTCAACAATCGTTTTGAGTTCATTTTCCGGTGTGCCAGAAGCGACAAAGAGGGGAATCGTTGCAGCTGCCTTTTGAATCAATGCTTCAGCACCTGGCACAGCCTGGCTCGCGATAACAGCTTCAATCACAAGTTCGGAAAAACGTTGATCAAGTAATTGTTCTTCTTCCATTGTCAAGAATGGTTTACCCAACAAATGCTGCTGAAAATAACGGAACTTGTGGTAACGGGACATCCCGCCGTTTTGCCGGTGATAGCGAACGACTTCTGTGACCACATGCTCGCCATGGGAGCGATATAGTTCAGCAAAAGCCTGAGTTTTGATATCGCCGGATTCAGCGATTACGCCATCAAAATCGAAGATAATGGCTTGCCAGTTTTTCATGCTCATCTTCAGGCTTTATTGTCAGAGGTGGAAGGTGTAGCGTCATCATCTTCATCAGCATGATGGATGTACTGGTGAATTTCCCTAAGGCAATCAAGCAACCCTTGCCCCAGATCAACGTGTTCATTGAGTACCAGTTTACGTCCGATGCGAGGCTGAAATGCATAAGGAGTGATCTCGTAATGGTGTACAACGTTAGCCTCCTCAAAATGCAATTCAACTGGCCATGGCATGATTTCAGAGATCATGGTCATTACGTCGCGGATGCGCAGTTTTTCTTGACCTGTCAAGATCAAGTGGCGATTGGCAAACTCTGGAGCGAGCACTTGCACACTCATCCGGGCAGCATCTTCGACATGGATGTATTCACGCATGGCGTTTCCACTGCCGTGATAGGTGATAGTATGTTTTTGAACGGCTTCATGCAGCATCCGATAAATTCCATTACGCAGATCGGCACGTCGACCATATAATGAGCCATAGCGCAAAATGGTATATTCCAATCCATAACGTTCATGATAAGTTTCGGTGAAGCGTTCAGCTGCCTGTTTGCTGGCGCGATAAAATGAGCCAGATTCAGAATACACATACACGCTGCTGGCAAAGATGAAACGGCGTGCGCCAACTAATCGTGCTGCTTCTAGTACATGCATGTTCCCAAGAACATTAATGGTAGCAGTAGCCAGCGGTTTATCATGCGCTTCATCGATATCGGCAATGGCAGCAAAATTGTAGACGACAGAAGCGCCTTTTGCCGCTTCGATCGCTTGCTCGATATCCATTATGTCGCCAACGATCATTTCCTGATCGGGTTTTTGGTAAGGAGAGGATGAACGATCAAATAGGCGAACCCGATAGCCTGCTTCCGATAGCGCATCTGCAACATGGCTACCTAAAAAGCCACTAGCACCAAACACGACAGCAATTTCATCAGATGCTAATTTATTTTCCATCAATTAACCCTATGTTGACTAAGCCACGCAATAAATTGTCCGCTGCTTCCAATTCCATGCGATGGCGTGATTCTTTGGCAAGTGAGCCAATGTGTGATGTTACCGTGATATTGTCGCATTGGAGTAGAGGACCTTGATATGGTTCCTGTTCGAATACATCGAGTGCAGCTCCACCTAAATGTCCCGAAACCAACGCTTGATACAGGGCGGTTTCATCAACTAATCCTCCCCGTGCTGCATTGATAACGATAGCGCCTGCTTTCATGCGTTTGAACGCAGCAGCATCTAATAGATGGTGGGTAGCGATGCTATAGGGGAGATGGAGACTAATGATATCCGCTTCTGCCAAGAGTTGTTCCAATGGCATAAGCGTGACACCAGCGGGCGCTTGCGGTAGATAAGGATCATGCGCGATTACGGTCGCTTCAAAAGCTTGACACAACCGTGCGACACGCCGGCCAATATGCCCCAGGCCGATAATGCCAACTGATTGAGCAGCAAGCAAATGTCCTTGCATGCGTGGCCATTCGCCAGCGCGCAACATACGGTCAGTCTGGTTTATTTGTCTGAGTATGGCGAGTATCAGCCCCAGTGTCAGTTCGGCGACTGCCTGGGCTGGCGCTTCAGGAGTATTAGAAACAGCTATGTTATGCTGTTTGGCGGCAGCTAAATCAACGCTATCAAGGCCGGTTCCGCAACGCGAGATAACCTTGAGGCAGTTAGCAGAGGCAAAAACACGTTCAGTGAGGGGTTCAATACCTGCTAACAAGCCCACCGTGTCATTATCCAATAGTGCAATAATTTCTTCTTCAGTTAACTTGCGGCGATGAGGATTAGTGATAATAGTTATTCCAGCTTTGAGCAAATGCTGGATGTACGGGTTGTTGTCAATATCGAATGAAGAAGTGGAAATAACGACTTTACTCATAGCTGGGATCTTATGGTTTGCATGTGATTGCGGCAGAGCGTATCAAGAATGCGGATATCGAGGCTGTAGCCAAGAAAATTAAAGCCTGTGTTAATACGTTGCTGTAACACATTCGGTTCAGGCTCAATGACATGAATGCCTCCTGGTTTGCGCAGGCGATGTCCGGCATCCAATATCTGCTTGATGGCATCTTGCACTTGTGGATGATCAAGCTCGCCTGGTCGCCCCATTGATCCGGATAAATCATAAGGACCAATGATATAAGCATCTATACCTGGAACTGAAAGAATCGAATCAATGTTATAAACAGCGTCTACATGTTCGATCATGACGATGATCACTGCATTATTTTTCAACCACTGCCGATATTCATGAAAACGAGCACCATAACCTTGTGCACGTGCTAATCCTACCCCTCGTTTTCCTTCCGGAGGATAATACACGGATTCTACTGCTGCTTGAGCATCTGCGGCAGATTTGATCATAGGCACCATAATGCCCGCTGCACCTGCATCCATGACGCGCTTAATCTGATCCGGATGATTGGAGGTAAGTCTGACAATTGCTGGGCAACGCTGACCATCGAGCACCTGTATAATTGTCTGCACTTCGCTTAATTCCAGCACGCTATGCTCCATATCCAGTACTAACCAGTCAAAGCCGGCTGAAGCCATGATTTCGGCAATGGCGGGATGTCCAAGCGTAATCCATGAACCAATAGTCAATTCGGAGCGTGCAAGCTTTGCTTTCAATTGCATGAAAAGTCCTTAAAAATCGTTAATAGCTGCTAAGCAATGGATCTGATTCCATCAGCTTGGCGACACGTGCCAGATCGGCTTCAGTATCGACGGCTTGGCTGTTGAATTCAGTCTCTACCATCTTGACTCGGATGTTGTGTTCCAGTAGACGCAGCATATCAATTGATTCAAGCTGCTCCAGTGGCGTAGTGGGTAATTGAGCATATTCAAGAAGGGTGGCGCGTCTAAAAGGAATGATACAAACCTGCTTATAGGCAGAAGTTGAGGCAAAACCTGATTTGGTCAATGTAGGAATAGGCTGGCGCGACATATAGAGTGCATCACCTCGTTGATTCATAACCACCTTAATAGTATTGACGCCATGGAAATCAGCTTCGTTTTCAATGCGCCGAACAAGGTTGACACAGCCCAGCTGTGGATCTGCACGAAACGGGGCGACCGCAGTGTCGATCATGTGAGGGTGGGTCATGGGTTCATCACCCTGGACCATCACAATGAGTTCTGCATCCATGCCAGTGACAGCTTCTGCGACACGATCACTCGCACGCTCATGCTTATTTGAAGTCATGATGGCAGGTGCACCAAAAGCTTCTGCCGCTTGACGAATTTCTTCATCACAGGTAGCAATATAGGTAGCATCAAGTGCGTTACTTAAAGCAACGCGTTTATAAACATGCTCTAGCATGGTGCGCCCAAGCAATTTAGCAAGGGGCTTGCCTGGGAAGCGTGATGATCCCATTCGTGCGGGAATAATTGCAATTGTTTTCATGATAAGTTAATGGTTGGTAATGATTTATTTATCGGGATTAATAGGCTGAAGCGGCCAAGTTTAAGCTATAAGAAGACTATTTCATTTGTCCCGAAAGAATTTATTGAGGATGGTCAAACGTCTTGAAAAATGAAGTAGCTTGGCTGCTTTTTTGATAAATAAGGAACTGGACGTGTAAAATTGCTCATATGGATTTTACGCATAATTTCTACTGCCTGATTTTCAGAATATTTATTATTTCTGATCTGACTCATAAAAATTGTAGACATATTATTCTTCTTAAACGCTTGTAATCATAACATAGGTATGAAAGCTCTCTTTTTTCTTCGTCATTATAACGACATTGATCATATTACTCCCATCATCTCCAAGTGGATCGATGCGGGTCATACTTGTGATGTGATTTTGATTGGCGCTAAGCGATTCCGTAATGATTTTCGTATTTCTTTTTTAAGTAAACTCGCAGGAGTTAGGGTCGCGCATATCCGCGAATTATTCTCACCTTTTCAATTTCTCAAGTGGCGATTGCAGATGTTATTGTTGACGGGCAATTTACGTCGCTTGTTTATCGGATCTTTTATCCGCTTGTTAGCAGATATTTACGATGCTAAGCGGCGTGCACCACTATGGCGAGCTACTGCAGAGCACATACTATCGCGTAGTTTTGAACATTCCGACAAGGGTGTGGTTGCTTTTGACTGGATTGAAAGAAACTCTGTGATTGCTGTGGAGTGGGTTGAGACTGTTGTGGTCATGGCGCGAGAAAGGGGGCTAGGTACGGCTTCATTGCCACACGGTGATAGTCCGCATGCCAACCAGCTTATCCGTCGAGGAGAGTGGCGTGTTGGCCCTGATTCTTTATTCTCAACTGCCCAGATCTTCGATAAGCTGGTGGTTCCAAATGAACTTTGTGCTAAACGCTTCCGACCTTTTTTGGAAGAACGCTCGATCGCCATATTGGGGTCACCTCGCTATAGTAAAGAGTGGTTAGCCAAATTGGCGAAACTGATGCCCCTTTCGCCCTTAACTCGCTCGGATGGTCGCCTCAAGATAGTCATGTTTCTGAGAAAGGCGAACTTTACGACGTTCTGGGAAGAAGTGAATGAGGTCGTGCATATGATTGCTGCGTTCCCCGAAGTAGAGCTTGCCATCAAGCCTCACACGCGCAGTGGATGGAAACAGTCTCTGACCAAGGACAGAGCCCTGAAGCAATTGCCGAATGTAACCATAGCAGGCGATGAGGTGCATTCCATTCATTTAATGAACTGGGCGGATATTTGTATTGATTTGGCTACTTCAGTGGTCTTTGAAGCTGTCAGAGTTAAGAAACCGGTATTGGCTGCGGATTATCTTCATGCAGGTCGATCTGCCATCGCCGTTTACATGCCCGAGACTGAATTACGTTGCCGTGATGATGTGTATGAAAAAATAAATAAATTTCTTTCTCAGGGCTGTCATGATTTCTACATTGAAAAACATCGTCAACATTTTCTGCGAGAAATGCTCGATGTATCAGGACCAGAGGTATTGCCTCGTTATGTAGCATTGCTTGAGGCAGTTGCGGAGCGCGACTGAAGTTATTAACAAGACTTTATTTTGATGAGGTAAATGAGTTTGCGATCCTTATGGACTGCAATAAAATATGTCTTTTCGATTAGTTTTCTGAAAAACTTGGCAGTAGCTGCTTATTGGGTTAAAGGCGGCTATACCAATATAAATGTCAGAGGGTTATCTATTCTGATTACTATAGATCACTGGCGGATTCTTAAACGAGCAAAGACTTATACGATTAAAGAACCGGATACCTTGGATTGGATTGATAGTTTTGATCCAGAGTCATGCTATTTCGACATCGGTGCCAATATAGGTCAGTATTCGCTTTATCCGGCCAAAAAATACGGTCGTGAAGTTGAGATATATGCATTCGAGCCTCAGAGCAATAATTACTACGCGCTTAACAAAAATATTTTTTATAACAATCTTAAAGACCGCATCAGTGCTTATTGTATTGCAGTGTCAGGCAAGAGTGGATTCTCCAAATTGTATGTACCTAAATTTATTCCAGGTGGGAATCGTTCCCAATTCGGAGAAGAATTGCTGGATACCATGAAAGCACCTACTTCACATATTCAAGGTATGTTTGGTGTAACTTTGGATGATTTATGTAGCAAGTGGGGCTTTCCTTATCCAAACTATATGAAAATTGACGTCGATGGGATAGAAATTTCTATCCTTAAGGCGGCAGAGAAAGTATTAAGTCACCCTAATCTTAAATCAGTGATCGTTGAACTTGGCACGCCTGCAGAACAACAAGAGGCAATTACAATCATGAAGCAGGCAGGGCTTGAGTTGAAACAAAAATCGACTAAAAATTGGGGTGAAACCTGTTTTATATTTGAGAAAAATAAAATTTCTTAAATCTCTTCTTGAAGTTTCTATTAACTTGATTTTCTTTCATGAAAGCCCTTTTTTTCCTTCGCCATTATAACGATATTGATCACATGACGCCGGTTATTGCTAAATGGGTGGAGCGAGGTCATGTTTGCGATATTGTCATGATTGGTAAGAAGCGATTTGATGGAGATTATCGTATCGAATTTCTAAAAAAATTAGCAGGTGTACGGATTGCTCATCTGCGTGATTTATTGTCATTGGTGGAATTCACGAAATGGCGTTTGCAAACTTTACTGCTCGTTAGAAGTTCGTATAGATCTTTTTTGGGCCCGCTGGTCAAGGTATTGGCTAGGCTTTATCATGCTAAGCGACGCAAAGCGACTTGGTTGCGCACTACTCGATATTTACTGGAAAGAAGCTTTTCCGACGGTAGAAAGGGGGTAGTTGTATTTGATTGGATCGAGAGAAATTCAGAAATTTGTGTCGAATGGGTAGAGATTCTGGTGGGTATAGCTCGGAGCCAAGGGCTTGGAACGATTTCGCTTCCGCACGGCGACAGTCCTCATGCAAGTCAATTGATACGACGTGGTGAATGGCAGCTAAAGCCCGATGCATCATTTTCGGCCGCAGGAATATTTGATAAAGTTGTTGTGCCGAATGAGTTGTGTGCCAAGCGTTTCCGCCCTTTTCTAGATAATCAGAAGCTCATTGTGTTAGGTTCACCTCGATACTGCGAAGAGTGGTTAGCCAAACTGGCAACGCTTATGCCTTCATCACCGTTAAAGCGCTCTGATAGCCGACTCAAAATTGTAATCTTTCTAAGAAAAGCCAATTTCACAACTTTCTGGGAAGAAGTGGGTGAAGTAGTGCAAATGATTGCAGCATTTCCTGGTGTGGAATTGGCGATTAAGCCTCATACGCGCGGTGGCTGGAAACAATCCTTGACTAAGGATACTGCTCTGCAACGTCTGACAAATGTAACCATGATAGGAGATGATATTCATTCCGTCCATTTGTTGCAATGGGCTGATGTCATCATTGATCTAGCTACTTCAGTTGCGTATGAAGCAATTAGAGCAGGTAAGCCTGTCTTGGCTGCTGATTATTTGCATGCAGGGCGTTCTGCTGCAGCGGTGTATATGCCGGAAACTGAGCTGTATTGCCGCGATGATGTGTATAAAAAAATCAATGAATTTCTTACAAATGGTTATCAGTCTCATTATGTCGAATCACATCGGCAACGGTTCATAAAGGAGATGTTAGATGTACCGGGTACTGATGTTTTGTCTCATTATGTGGCATTGTTGGAATCCCTGGTTGAAGGAAAATAGCTTATTTAGGTTTTATTGATCAAACTCGTTTCTCGTTTCGCATCTTCAATTTCTTTAAGAAAACAGATTTTCAAGGCATCAGAGCTTTTCCTCTTTAAAAAGTAATTTATTAATGACTGACATTTCAAATGCGTGAAAATCGAATCAGTCTATTTTGCCCGGGAGAGGGAATACGTGTGAGCGGTTGGCGTGACATGTTTGCAAAATGTGCGCTAGCCTTCTTTTGCATAGCTTTGTGGCAGAAGGGGTCTCTTTCTTATGCTTTCTTTCTTTTGGCATTTGCATGGATAATTGATGGAGGTTTCCAGAAATTCAGCAGACTGATTGAGGAGCCTTTAGCCTTGGGCATACTGGTATTTTGTGGCGTATTAGTTTTGGGATTGCTTTGGGGTGACTATTCAGATACTGGTCAGAATAAATGGAAAAAATATTTTATTCTTCTGACATTTATTCCTTTTCTTTCCTTGCTGAATAAAGAGCGATTACCCTGGGTGATTGCTGCTTTCTTGATCGGCTATTTATGTGTGTTATTGACGGGTGGCTATCAGTGTATAGTTTCAGGAGAAAGTGGAGTACCCTTTTTCGAAATCTCATACCTTGCTTTTTCAGCTATGTTAGGAATTGGAATCATTTTGATGGCTTTCTTAGGTAGTATCTGCCAGGTAAGGAAAATAACATTATTATATTGGTTTATTGCATTTGTACTACTTTTTTTACAATTTCATCAGAGCGCAAGGGGATTACTGCTAGCTACGGTACTTGCTTTATTGCTTTTAATTTTTCTACGCTATAGATCTCAAGGTAAGATATTTCTTGGTATTTTAGCTTTGTTTATGACTGTGATTCTCTTGATTGCGATGAGCAGTAATGTTTTCCAGGAAAGATTAAAGCTCATAGAAAGAGATCTGAGTTCAGTCTTGCAAGGCAACTATATGACTAGCTTAGGTTATCGTCTCGCAATATGGGATGTCGGGGTGCATGGGATTGCAGAGCGACCTTTGTTAGGGTATGGAACAGGTATGCCGGAAATATATTTTGAAGAGACCATACAAACCTACAAAAATGGTATATATAAAAATCTACCAGAATTCCAAAAAACTTCGCATTACCATAATGACTGGATTGAGATCGGTATGCATTTGGGAGGACTTGGTATTTTTGCACTCATTTTTCTACTGTGGAGCTGGTTTCAAACATTAAAGATCTACCAGCTGAGTTTGCTAGGGGTCATATTAATTTGCTATGTATTTCTAGCAGGATTGACAGATACATTTCTACTTTACAACAGGATACCAATCATCCTGCTAGTCGTCACGGCAATAGTGATTTGCTGGCAAAAACCAATAGAGCCAAAACGCACAATCAGTTAAAAATATAAAAAATTTATAGTGATCTAATTTTAGTTTAAATTTAGGTTTTTATGTTTAAGGAGGAGTGGATAATGGCAAAAATACAGTCTCCAACAATGGAAAACCCAAATGTTTTGCTTCCAGTAAATCCTGCAATTGAGAAATATATGCGCAGTCTAGTGAAACAAACTGATCATCCAGTATTGATTGAAATGGAAGCCTTGGCAAAGCAGAAAAATTTTCCGATTGTCGATCGTTTGGTGGGTGTTTCCTTGGAAGTGCTGGCAAAAATGATTAACGCCAAGCGTGTGTTTGAGTTTGGCAGTGGTTATGGTTATTCTGCTTACTGGTTTGCAAGAGCAGTTGGTCCCGAAGGGGAAGTGGTATGTACTGATGGTAATGCTGCTAACAAAATGAAAGCAGAGCAATATTTATCCTCAGCTGGTTTATGGGATAGGATAGATTTTCATGTTGGTTATGCCCAGGAAATATTTTCGCAAACAGAGGGTATGTTCGATATTTGCTACAACGATGTCGATAAAGGCGAGTATCCTAACGTCTGGCAAATGGCAAAAAACCGAATCCGGCCGGGTGGTCTATACATCGCAGATAATGTACTTTGGCATGGACAAGTTGCAATGGAAAATTTTACTGACATTGTTTCGAACTGGACAGAAGCAATACTCACGCATAATCAGCTGATTTTCAATGATCCTGAGTTTGATGCTTTTATCAATCCAACGCGTGATGGTGTTATCGTGGCAAGGCGAAAAATGGCATAATAAAAAGTGTGAATAAAAAGATCAGAGTGAAGTGATTTGAGTTCTTTTTATGTTTATTAATCAACTTATTTAAATTATTCAGAGAGGAATATTTATGGAAATTCATGTTTACGATACCTATGTAAAGGCCAGAGATGGGCATATCATGCATTTTGATGTATTTACTTCTGTCAAGGACGAGAAGAAAGCAATTGAATATGCTAAACAATGGCTAACTTCGATTGGGGAAGGGGAAGCAGTCGTTACTAGCAAGGAATGTAGATTCTGTCATAGTCAGGGTGCACCTGATGATGTTGTTGAGGCAATCAACAAAGATGGTTATTTCATATATAAGATGGAAGGCTGTAAATAGTAATGGCTGGACGAAGGGAAACAGCTGATAACTTTTAGGATTTTTATATAATGAGACTGACTTTTGTAAAGCAATTTACCTTTCTGACTACGCTCATGATGAGCGGATTAGTCTATGCAGCTGATCCAAAAGTGATTGGTGAATTCAATGATTGGACTGCTTATGTTTATATGGAAGGTAATAACAAGGTTTGTTATATGGTTAGCAAACCTAAAAAACAAGAAGGAAATTATACCAAGCGAGGTGATGTTTTTGCTCTTGTTACACACAGGCCTGCAGAAAAAAGTAAAAATGTCTTCAGTTTTGTTGCTGGCTATCCATTCAAGCAAGGTAGCGAGGTAACGGTGAGTGCGGGTAATCAGAATATTAAGCTATTCACTCAGAATGAAACAGCCTGGGCACCTGATGAAGAAACTGATAATAAGCTAACCAATGCGATTCGTAGTGGTAGCTCATTAGTTATTAAAGGGATATCTGCACGTGATAAAACAACGACGGATACGTTTGGATTAAAAGGTTCATCTTCTGCTTATGGCGCTATTTCCAAAGAATGTGGTATTAAATAGCTATTTCTGTGGTTAATAAAATCCAGGGTAATATGTTGTACCAGTAGCCTACAGCTTATAAATATAAAAAGTAATATGAATGACAAAATAACTATTTATCAGAAGCCTACTTGTAGTAAGTGCAGGACTACGCTGGTATTACTGAAAGAAAGTGGAGAAGAATTCGATAGTGTCAATTACTACGAAAAGCCTATGACAGTAGAATTGTTGCGCGAGCTTCTCCACAAGCTGAATATGTCAGCACGTGATATTCTGCGCGCAGAAGAACCTATGGCTCGTGGTACGGAATCTGCAACTGATGAGGAGTTATTGCAGCTGATGGTAAAAAATCCGGATCTGATCCAACGCCCTATCGTAGTGCGAGGTGATAGGGCAATATTAGGCAGGCCACCAGAAAATGTGAAAAAATTATTAGAGCAATAGAAAAATAATTTTTATTTGCTAAAGAGAAAAGGCGGTCAAAGCTTTGCCTTGCCGCCTTACTAATAACTTATAGCTCCAAGTAAAGTTTATTCTTCCGTCACGCTACTTGTTGTATTACGAGTAGGAAGTTTTTCGCGAATTCTCGCTGATTTACCAGAACGACTTCTTAAATAATAAAGTTTTGCTCGACGCACATCGCCCCGACGTTTTACTTCAATACTGGAAATAATAGGGGAATATGTCTGAAAAGTGCGCTCGACACCTTCACCACTGGATATCTTGCGTACAATAAAAGATGAATTAAGACCACGATTACGTTTGGCGATAACAACACCTTCATATGCCTGAACGCGCTTGCGATCACCTTCCACCACATTTACATTGACTACAACTGTGTCACCAGGAGAGAAACCCGGGATAATTTTACCAAGACGCGCTATTTCTTCTCGCTCTAATTGTTCGATTAAATTCATTCTTTTCTCCTAATATTTTATGGGATTAGTTTATTCTAAATTTTGAGTTCGTTTAAATTCTTCCAATAATTCTTCTTCTTCCTTGGAAATGCCCTGTTTGTATTTGGACTCCAATAAATCAGGCCGTTTTAACCATGTTTTACCAAGAGATTGCTGCAATCGCCAGCGATTTATTTTTGCATGATCTCCTGAAAGCAAAATAGGGGGTACGGAATCTCCCCGATATATTTCTGGTCGTGTATATTGTGGATATTCTAGTAAATTATTGACAAATGAGTCTTCTCTGGCTGAATCAGCGCTACCAAGTGCTCCAGGAATTTGCCGCACTATACTATCAATCAAAACCATTGCCGCCAGTTCACCCCCTGAAATAACGTAATTTCCAATTGAAATTTCTTCGTCTACCTGGCGCATGATTATTCGTTCATCAATCCCTTCGTAACGGCCGCAAAGTAATATCATTCCCTGTAACTTGGATAATTGTAAAATTTTCTCATGATTAAGAAGTTTACCTTGTGGGGAAAGATAGATTACTTTTGTTTCGTTTATTCCTTCTGCTAGCTGCCTTGTTTTGGCATGGGCTATAGCCTCATCCAGAGGTTGGGCTAGCATTATCATGCCTGGCCCTCCACCGTATGGACTATCATCTACTGTGCGATAATTATCTTTTGCAAAATTACGTGGATTCCAAGTATGCAATCGAAAAATTTCATTCTTGCTTGCTCTACTTGTTATGCCATATTTTGTAATGGCATCAAGCATTTCTGGAAATAGCGTAATGACGTCAATTTCAAATGACAAGATTTTATCCTCTGTCAGTAATCCATCCCCCAATCAATCGTTATTTTGCGGGCTTTTAAATCTATGTCGACAATAACCTGATCAATAAAGGGGATCAATCTTTCTTTCTGACCTTCTCTCGCAGATTGGACCTGTAATACATCGTTGGCTCCCGTTCTTAATAAGCCAATTACGGTCCCAAATTCTTCATTCTGTAAATTAAACACACTTGTTCCTATGAGATCCGACCAGTAGTACCCTTCTTTGCCATCCTCAGCTAGATGGGGCAATTGGTCGCGAGGAACTGCTATCTGCATACCTTTTAATTGTGTTGCTTGAGTTCGATCAAGATATCCTTCAAACGCAACGATCAATTTGTTGTCATGAATATTGTATGATGCAATATTCATTGGTGACCAAGTATCATCACCTTTGCTTAGCCACCATACAGGATAAGCAAGCAAACTCTCGATATTTTCAGTATAGTGAACGATCTTAACCCAACCCAGGATACCAAAAGGACCCATAATATGACCCATGGTTACCATGGATTCAGTTGAGCATTGATTGATATTAGTTTTCTTGTGTAACTTTTTGTTGTGCACCAAATTGTTTTACCAGTCTTGTTACCGTACTGGATAATTGAGCTCCTTTAGATTGCCAATGCGTGAGTCGATCCATTTGAATACGCAGCATTTCCTCGTCCCCAGCTGCTCGGGGATTATAAAAACCAACACGCTCAATGAATCTACCATCGCGTCTGTAACGAGAATCTGCAACTACCATATTGAAAAAAGGCCTGTTTTTAGCGCCGCCGCGCGCCAGTCGAATAATAACCATATATTAATTGTATATTAACAAATCGAACTTAAAAACTGGTAATTTTATGGTAATTTTCTGTAGCTTAGCAAGCTATAAAAATATAAAAATAAAAAACTTATTGGATTAACATGATTTGATAGATGTATTTCTGTTTATTTTTTATTTTTGACCTTTGTAGAAGAAATGTAATAACAAGATTTATTCAGAGGAAGTAGGGATGCATACTAAGGATGATTCTCTAATCAAACCTTCTCGATCTAGCTTACTGGCAGAAGCAAATCGGTGTGTTTCTTGTGGACTTTGTTTGCCACATTGCCCAACCTATCGTTTAACGTTGTCGGAAGCTGATTCTCCGCGAGGGCGTATTGCTATGGTAAACGGGGTGGTGAGCCAGCGTATTCCAATGAATGCACGTTTTGCTGAACATATAGACCGATGTTTGACTTGCCGTGCTTGTGAGGTAGCTTGCCCCAATCATGTGGCATATGGACGGCTGATCGATGAGGCGCGCGACATGATGACAGTTTCACTATCGGACTTGCCAGAGGAAGTAGTAGTAAGAAAAAAGAATTGGTTCAAGAACCTGTTGGAGAGAGTGTTTATTGATAAAACAAAGCGTTTTGATCTTGTGCGTCCACTCATCTATCTTTTCCAGAAAGTTGGCTTGCAGGAAAAGTTGCAGCAAGCAAGCAATGTAAAAGGGACTAAACTCGGGCTGCTATTATCAAAATTGCCATTGATTGGCTTTCCGTTCCATGGGTGGCAAGAAATTTATCCAGCAATTGGAAGGAAGCGTGGAGAAGTGGCCTTATTTCTGGGTTGTGTAGCACGATTAGTTGATGTCGAAACGAATATTTCAGCAATTTTTGTGCTTAACCACTTGGGCTATACAGTGCATGTCCCCTATGCACAAACTTGTTGTGGAGCGTTGTACCAGCATAGCGGTCGAATAACCAAGGCAGCGTATTTAATTGAGCAGAATAGGAAAGCATTTGCTGGGTTAAACATAAAAGTAATTATCAGTACAGCGTCTGGGTGTGGTGCGCATCTGGTAGAGTCTTGCTCTCAGAATCAAATGGAAAATTTTTCTGCTCCGATAGTTGATATCAATCAATTTCTAGCTGAGCAGGATTGGAGCGAAGTCAAAATCAAAGCTTTGTCAAAAAAAGTCGTTGTGCATGATCCATGTAGTATGCGTAATGTATTGCGTTCTTCTATTTACCCTTATCAACTGCTAGCGCATATTCCTGATATTGAACTGATCGAGCTTGCTGGCAATAGCCTCTGTTGTGGTGCGGCGGGTACCTATTTTCTCGATCAACCAGAAATTGCAGAATCATTACTAAACGATAAAATGGCAGCATTAGCGCAATCAGCAGAAGCAAGCTATCTTGCGACAACAAATATCGGTTGTTTATTACATCTTGCGAGTGGATTAAGAAATCAAGGGAAAAAAGTAGAAGTATTGCACCCAGTAACATTGCTAGCTCGGCAAATAGGTATACAATGATAAAATGAATAATTTGATTTACTTATAATAGCCGGAATTAATGCTATGCTGAATATAGATAAGTTCATTATAGGTTTTGATAGTGCGTTGCGTACACTAACGGTGCCAGCTCAAACATTACGTGCTGTGCCGGGAAAAAATCTGCCAGAAGGTGAATTAACTGACGAAGAAAAAAATGAATCATGTGCATTGATGCGTGTTAACCATGTTGGAGAAATATGTGCTCAGGCCCTTTATCAAGGGCAGGCACTGACTGCACGGAATCAGGAAGTACAAAACGCATTGACACAGGCTGCGCGCGAGGAAACTGAACATTTGGCGTGGACAGAACGTCGTATTGCTGAATTAGGTGGTCGGAAAAGTTTGCTCAATCCAATTTGGTATGGCGGCTCTTTTGCTATTGGTTTAGCAGCGGGGTTGCTTGGTGATAAATGGAATCTCGGTTTTCTAGCTGAAACAGAGCATCAGGTTGAAGCCCATCTTTCAGAGCATTTGCAGCGATTGCCTCATCAGGATTTGAAAAGTCGCGCTATTGTTTCACAAATGAAAATTGACGAAGCTGGTCATGCAACGATGGCAGTATCACATGGCGGCACAGAATTGCCATTACCAGTAAAATTACTCATGAAAATGAGTTCAAAAGTTATGACACAAACGGCATACTGGGTTTGATGAGCAGGATTTTAGAAGGAAGCAGGAATTAACAGAAATTCTATATTTCAGATTGATCATATTTGAGATTGATCATATAGTGTGACTTGCGAGTTCGCATAGGTAGTAAAGAGATCTTTATCATGAAAAATATCAACCTGACAGATCATTTTCTGATTGCGATGCCTAATTTGGCCGATCCGTTTTTTGCAAAAACCCTTACTTATATTTGTGAGCACAATGAACACGGTGCACTTGGACTCGTGATTAATCGGCCTACAGAACTAACTGTGGAGAAATTATTTGAGCAGCTTGGCATCCCTCTTACAGGTTCGTTCCCACCAGGGCGATTTGTATTGTTTGGTGGGCCTGTGCAGATCGACAGCGGATTTGTGTTACACCAGCCTGTAGGGAAGTGGAAATCTACGTTAGCAGTCAACCAGACAGTTGGATTGACATCTTCTGTTGATATTTTAGAAGCTATCGCAAATTGCGAAGGCCCTGAGCAAATATTGGTTACATTAGGTTATTCAGGATGGGCGCCTGGGCAGCTCGAACAAGAGCTGGCTCAAAATGCCTGGCTGACTGTTCCAGCCTCTTCTAATATAATTTTTGAAATGTCCTTCGAGGAAAGATTGCCTGCAGCAGCGCAGTTGCTGGGAATCAATTTTTCTAATTTATCGAATGATGTAGGGCATGCATAACTCGGATAACTGCATTCAAGCAACATTAACGATTAATAACTCAGTGCATGACCATGAAAATGTGTCAGAAATTGAGGGAAGATTGTCAAAGGGCACAGTACTGGCTTTTGATTTTGGAAAGAAACGCATTGGGGTCGCTGTCGGAGAAAAGGAGATGCGGTTAGCGCATCCGCTTACGACCATTCATGGTGAAATGACCAGGCAGCGTTTTGAGGCTATTGCCAAGTTGATTGAAACATGGCAGCCCGTATTACTCGTAGTTGGATTGCCAGTGCATGCTGATGGAACGGAACATGAACTCACCCAATTAAGTCGGCGGTTTGCGCGCCGTTTGGAAGGGCGTTATAGAATTAAATCGGTTTTAGTAGATGAACGCTATACGACCATTACTGCCAGATCTGCATTAGGTGAATTGGGTATTAAAGGAAGAAAACAAAAACCCATGCTGGATCAGATTGCAGCGCAGCATATTCTGCAATCTTTTTTTGATTGTAACTATGCAACTACCTGATGCAGAAAAATTACTTGCTGATTTGACTGAGCAGCTACGTCCTGTTGTCGATGAGACTGTCGCCATGATCGGAATCCATACAGGGGGTGCATGGGTGGCAAAACGATTGCATCAGGCATTAGAGTTCAGTACGCCACTCGGTGTCCTCGACATATCTTTTTATCGCGATGATTACAGTAAAATTGGTTTGCATCCCCAAGTTAAACCATCAGATCTGCCTTTTGAAGTTGAAGACAGTCATATCATTTTAGTCGATGATGTGCTTTATACGGGCAGGACAATCCGAGCTGCTGTGAACGAGATTTTTGATTATGGGCGACCCGCAAGCATTCATTTGGCGACACTAATTGACCGAGGAGGCAGAGAGCTTCCTATTGCAGCGCAATATGTTGGCGCGGTATTATCCTTGCCAGCAGACAAAATGCTTGAATTAAAACAGGATGTTGATGGGAAGCTGAGTCTCAGCTTACGCGATATTCGTCTCCCAGAGAAATGAATAGAAATCCTCAGTTAAACAAGCACGGTGAATTACAGCACCTGCTTACTACCGAAGGATTGCCTGTGTCCATTTTGCTGCATATTTTGGACACAGCAGAATCTTTTGCTGGTGTCACTGAACGGGAGGTCAAAAAAATTCCCCTGCTGCGTGGAAAATCAGTATTCAATCTTTTTTTTGAATCCAGTACCCGTACGCGGACAACTTTTGAGATTGCTGCCAAGCGACTGTCAGCAGATGTGATCAATCTCAATATCGCGGCTTCCGCGCAATCTAAAGGGGAGACATTACTGGATACAGTTAATAATCTTTCGGCCATGCATGCGGACATGTTCGTCGTCCGGCATGTGCAAAGTGGTGCGGCTCATATGATAGCAAGCCATGTCCGCCCAGAGATACATGTCATCAATGCCGGTGATGGGCGTCATGCCCATCCTACGCAAGCATTGCTGGATATGTTTACCATTCGCCGTTACAAAAAAGATTTCCATAACCTTCGAGTAGCGATCGTTGGAGATATCTTGCACTCCAGGGTAGCGCGCTCACAAATTCATGCGCTGACTACACTAGGTGTGCCCGAAGTGCGCGTCATTGCACCCAAGACTTTATTACCTAGCAAAGTTGAGCGCCTTGGTGTACATGTTTATCACGAGATGGCTCAGGGATTGAAAGATATCGATGTATTAATCATGTTGCGTCTGCAAAATGAGCGAATGCTGGGAGCAAGCTTGCCCAGTACTGAAGAATATTTTAAATATTATGGGCTTACTCAGGAGAAATTATTACTGGCTAAACAGGATGCAATAGTCATGCACCCTGGGCCAATGAATCGTGGGGTCGAGATTGATTCGGCAGTAGCTGATGGGAAACAGTCGGTCATTTTGCCACAAGTGACATTTGGTATTGCGGTACGAATGGCAGTTATGTCGATTCTGGCTGGAAATTGATGAGTTCTTTGAGTTGAATATCGAGTTTAGGTTATTTACGCATAACCAACTGTTATCACTATGAAAATCCATATCAAGAATGGACGCCTGGTTGATCCGAAGAATGGTATTGATATTATCGGAGATCTTTGTATTGCTACGGGCAAAATTGTTTCAGTAAATAGCATTCCTGCAGGTTTTCAAGATTGCCGGGTGATCGATGCTACTGGATTGATTGTGTGTCCAGGCTTGGTCGATTTATCGGCACGGCTACGTGAACCCGGGCTTGAATACAAAGCCACTTTAGAATCAGAATTGCAAGCAGCTGCAGCTGGAGGAGTTACCAGCCTGGCATGCCCACCCGACACTGATCCACCGTTGGATGAGCCTGGGCTGGTTGAAATGCTAAAACATCGAACTAAAAGTTTGGATCAGGTTAATGTCTATCCAGTGGGAGCGCTTACCCAGAAACTTAAAGGCGAGCGTTTGACGGAAATGGCTGAATTGCGAGATGCAGGTTGTGTTGCCTTCAGTCATGCCGATGCACCTCTGGCCAATCTGCATGTGTTGATGCAGGCCATGCAATATGCATCGACTTTCGGTTTTAGTGTCTGGCTGCGTCCGCAGGAAGTCAGCCTCGCAAACAATGGTGTGGCGCATGATGGTGAAATCGCGACACGCCTCGGTTTGCCCCCTATTCCGGTTTGTGCAGAAACTATTGCTTTGTCGAATATCATTTATCTGGCACGTGAAACTGCTGTGAAAGTCCATCTGTGCCGAATTTCCAGCGCAGAAGGTGTATCCCTGGTGCGAGCTGCCAAGCAGCAAGGATTGCCTATCACTTGTGATGTTTCGATCAATCATGTTCATCTTTCAGAGATGGATATCGACTTCTTTGACACCAATTGCCATCTTATTCCCCCTTTGCGAAGCTTGCATGATCGAGACGCACTCTCTAAAGGGCTGATTGATGGCACCATCGATGCTATTTGCTCGGATCATGCACCGGTGGATGAAGATGCCAAGTTATTACCATTTGGACAAGCTGGAGTTGGCGCAACGGGTCTGGAATTGTTATTGTCGCTGACGTTTAAGTGGGCAACGAGTATGAATATCCCGCTGATTGAAGCGTTAAACACGGTTACGTTAGCGCCTGCCAGGATATTAGGTATTGATGCGGGGCATCTAACCCTCGGTGCGCCAGCTGATATATGTATTTTCGATCCGGAAGAATATTGGTATGTGTCTGCTTCGACGATCAAAAGTCAGGGTAAGAACACGCCATTCTTGGGTAGGGAATTACCCGGACGGGTAAAATTTACGCTGACTGATGGCAATATTGTGTATGAAAGTTAATTTTCCGAAAATAAGATGGAAATCAGCAAACGAGATACAAAGTGCAGCATATACAGTACATTAGGGAAAGCCTGAATAAGTGGCTATTGTGGCACATTGCTTCGTTGCACGATGCTCGCTCCTCTCGCCATCTATATAAAGTATGGGGCTACGCAGAAACGAAATTTTGCTAAAACTTACGAGTTCATTTTATCGTTTCTGTGTTCCGTGCGCATTGTACCCGGTATCCACCTTGCTCACTTATTCAGCTCTTCCTTAAGATAGTGAGGTGTAATCACAACGTTTTTCACATAGCCTTTAAGTATTTTCTTAATCAAACAAAAGGTGTAATGAAACATGTGTTTTATTTGCATCTAAAAAATAATAATTCTAGACAATTATCATTATGAATCCTTTACTTGATTTTTCTGGACTACCTCGTTTTACAGACATTAAAGCAGAACACGTTACCCCCGCAGTGGAAGAATTACTGCATGATTGTCGAGAAGTAGTCGCCGAAGCTCGTGCTGCGGCAACTCCACCTACCTGGCAAGATTTTGTGCAACCCATGGTTGATGCAAATGAACGATTGTCACGTGCATGGGGGCAAGTTTCGCACTTGAATGCTGTGATGAATAGTGCAGAATTACGTGAAGTATACAATGCTAACTTGCCGCGTATTACTCAGTATTATGCTGAATTGTCGCAGGATCAGGCATTATTTGAGAAATTTAAGCAGTTACGAGGTAGTGAGGAGTTTAACAGCCTCAATCGTGCTCGGAAAAAGATCATTGAAAATCAATTACGTGATTTTCGCCTCGGTGGTGCTGAACTGCCCCTGGAGAAGAAAGCGCGCTTTATGCAAATTCAGGAAGAATTATCAGCGCTTTCTGCAAAATTTAGCGATAACTTGCTCGATGCGACCAATGATTTTTTTCTACTCATAAAAAATGAAAGTGAGCTCTCAGGTATACCTGATGATGTGCTGCATGCTGCCAGAGAGGCTGCCGAGAAAGATCCAGGTATTTCTACTCCTGGCTGGAAATTCACCTTGCATGCTCCTTCCTATTTAGCCGTTATGCAATATGCTGATAATCGGGCATTGCGCGAGAGTATGTACCGTGCCTACGTGACCCGGGCGAGTGAAATTGATAGCCTTGCGCATGGTACATCCAACTGGGACAACATGCCGCTGATCAATAAGATTCTTCAGCTCCGACAAGAAGAAGCCAGAATGCTGGGGTTTGATTGCTATGCAGAAGTTTCTCTGGTGTCTAAAATGGCTGAATCGCCCAGGCAGGTATTGGATTTTCTAAATGAACTTGCGGCTAAGGCTCGACCCTATGCAGAGCGCGATCTGGCTGAGTTGAAGCAATTTGCTGCAGATAAACTGGGACTGGGAAAACTCGAATCATGGGATTTCGCCTATGTTAGTGAAAAGTTGCGAATGGAGCGTTATGCCTTTTCTGATCAGGAGGTCAAACAATATTTCCCTGAAAATAAAGTATTGCCAGGTATGTTTAAACTAGTGGAGGCGCTCTATGGCATTAGCATTAGTCAGGTACCGCCATCCTCTAATACTCAATGTTGGCATCCAGATGTGAAATTTTTCAATATCCACGATGCCAAAGGTGAGCTGATTGGTCAATTTTATATTGATCTTTATGCGCGCCCGAGTAAGCGAGGGGGAGCATGGATGGATGATGCCATTACTCGGCGGCGTATTGAGCTGCCGGGAACTGGAAAATCGGCTATCCAGACCCCCGTGGCTTATCTGACCTGCAATTTCTCCCCCCCGGTGACAATCAATGAGCAAGTACGTCCCTCATTATTTACTCATGATGAGGTAATTGTGTTATTTCACGAGTTTGGTCACGGCCTGCATCATTTGTTGACGCGGATTGAGGATTTGGGCGCCTCCGGAATCAATGGGGTGGAATGGGACGCAGTTGAGTTGCCTAGCCAGTTTATGGAAAATTTCTGCTGGGAATGGGAAGTGCTAAACCATATGACTACCCATATCGACAGTGGTGCGCCCCTGCCGCGAGAGCTATTCGACAAAATGCTGGCTGCCAAGAATTTCCAGAGTGGTATGCAGACACTGCGTCAGATTGAATTTGCCTTGTTTGATATGGGTCTGCACTATGATTTTGATCCCCATGGGGAAAAAACTGTGTTGCAGTTACTCGATGAAATTCGTAACCAGGTTGCCGTGGTCATCCCACCTGCATTTAACCGTTTCCCGAACAGTTTTTCGCATATTTTTGCGGGTGGTTATGCAGCGGGCTATTATAGCTATAAATGGGCAGAAGTTTTATCCGCCGATGCTTACAGTTTATTTGAAGAAAATGGTGCTAATCAGGTAGTTAATGCCAAGACTGGCGAGCGTTTCAGGAATGAAATTTTGGCAGTAGGTGGAAGTCGTCCAGCACTGGAGTCCTTTATTGCTTTTCGTGGTCGGGAGCCCAGCATAGATGCATTGTTGCGGCATAGTGGTATGGCAGCCTGACGGCTGTGTATAAAGTAAGAAAAAAGAGAAAGTTTGAGGAAAAAGAAATGCTGGGACAGAAGAGTTTCTAGTAGACAAGATTTTGTCTCTGTTGACCTGCTGCTACCTGGATGCTATGTGCTCCAAAGTGGTTACCATAGCAGCTTTCATAAAGATAAACTACTTGTCCCAGTGCTCAATAAAGCATCAATAGAATAATTCTAGATTTCTCCGTTGAGCGGGATGGAGTGTGCAGTTTTGCGAGTGCGGGGCAAGGTGCGACGACGCGGAATGATCGGTTCCATTCCAAGGAGTGCAGCGCAGCCATGTGCTTGCAAAATCGCATAATCCGTACTGGAGCGGAAACACCCAAATTCCTTGCCCATGCAGTAACAAGTACATCTAATCTGTGCCAATATCTTTAGCAAGAAGTCTTTGAAATTATTGCAGCTCCCCAATCGCATTACTGAAAGCTGTGATAATGTTTGGACTCACGCTAATATAGGCGGTAACTGAGGAGTAATTGCGTTTTTCTCCTTTGTTGCTGCTCCTAATAAAGCAAAGCCATGAAGATTGCCTGCCATATCCTGAAATAGGGCTTTAACACCATCCTGATTGGCGTCAATCTGCCACTCACCAATCACATCAGGATCGGGTGGAGAGACTACGATAGGACAGGCTGGTGTTTTAACGAATACTGGCATTGGAGGATAGTGAACAGGTGTGGGCGTACCCATCACTGTTGCTGCCAAAGCGCGAGCTGCATGGGTAATAGGCATTACGAATGGCAATACCTTACCATCTACCTCTGCACAATCACCCAATGCAAAGATATTCGTATTCTCCGTTTGTAAATATCGATTTGTTACCACACCATGATTAACATAAATGCCTGCTACTTCAGCTAATTGGGTCCGTGGACGCAAACCTACTGCTGACAGAACAAGATCTGCATCGATCATTCGATCTTCCTCAAAGATCAAACGATAGCGGCTCTCGATTCGTTCAATACGCTGTACCTTGGACTTCAAATGAAATCTAATCCCTATTGCTGTCAGCTTATCCAATAGATACTTACCTCCCTCCTCGGGGAGTAACCTACCTAAAGGTTGTGCGCTAATATCAATAACATGTACCTGGTGACCTGCGATGGCAAGATCATTGGCAAACTCACAGCCGATCAGTCCTGCACCCAAAATAGCAATTTCTTTTTTATCTTCCAGTGCTTCGCGGAAACGACGGTAATCATCGAGATTATTCACGGATAAAACTTCTTCCGCTGCATCTCCTGACAAGGGCAACCGGATTGGATTCGCTCCAACAGCCAGCACAAGGTGGCTATAAGATAAATTTTCTCCATTTTCAAGGAGTACGCTACTACTGGATGGATCAATGTTATTGACGCGAGTAAACGGTCGTATCGTTATTTTTAGTTGACTGGACATTAATGCTGCATCCGAGGCCAAGATTGATGCAGGCGTTTTACCTGTTGCCAATGCGTTGGATAACATTGGTTTGGAATAAAATCCCCCATGATCGGCGGATAACATAGTGATCGGAATTTCTGTATTCAGTTTGCGTAACTCTCTGGCTACAGCATAACCTGCCAGGCCACTGCCGATGATCACGACTGATTGATGATTCATATACGTTCTACCATTTCAAAATCAACCTTGATTACGCCACATTCAGGGCAGGCCCAGCTTTCAGGAATATCTTCCCAGCGAGTACCCGCTGGAATACCATGCTCTGGATCGCCTATCGATTCGTCATAAATAAAACCGCACACTTTGCACTGATATTTCCTCATTATTTTTCAGGTCCCTCTTATCGGATAATCAAATATGCGCTTAATTGTACCTCAACCTCAACAGGAACCTATTTTTGATTTTGCTGCTTTCTTCCCATTCCTTTTTCATGCTTGATAAAATATAACTTCAATTTATTCTACACAGGCAGACATTGAACCATTGCCTTGTAGGGTATTCAAATATTTATTAACAAATTCTGACAGGTAGTTACTTATGAAACGTATTCTTTTATTCATTGCAACCAACCTAGCTATTTTATTATTACTAAGCATTACGCTAAGAATATTGGGCGTTGATCGCATATTAGAAGCTCAAGGTGGTGGATTAAATTACAATTCATTACTTGTGTTTGCTGCAGTCATAGGCTTTGGGGGCTCGCTTATTTCGCTTGCCATGTCTAAATGGAGTGCAAAAAATATGACAGGTGCTGTCGTCATTGACATACCTTCCAATGCTACGGAGGGCTGGTTAGTTGAAACAATACGTCGACAAGCAAAGGCCGCTGGTATTGGCATGCCAGAAGTAGCTATTTATGATTCACCCGACGTCAATGCTTTTGCTACTGGAATGAATCGAAATAATGCATTGGTAGCAGTCAGCACAGGATTACTGCAAAAAATGCAACAAGATGAAATCGAAGCTGTCCTTGCGCACGAGGTAAGCCACGTAGCCAATGGCGATATGGTGACGCTTGCTCTAATTCAGGGGGTAGTAAACACTTTCGTAATTTTCCTGGCTCGAATTATCGGCCATGCAGTAGATCGCATTGTCTTCAGAACAGAAGAGGAGCACGGACCTGCCTACATGATTACAAGCATCATTGCAGAAATTCTGCTGGGTATCCTTGCGAGCATTATCGTAATGTGGTTTAGCAGACAGCGTGAATTCCGGGCAGATGCAGGCAGTGCAAGTCTGGTTGGGCGCAATAAAATGATTGCTGCACTAGAACGTCTGAAACAACAGTATGAACCTTCTCATTTGCCAGACAGAATGGAAGCACTCGGGATCTCAGGTCGAGGAAGTCGATTTGGCTACTTGTTTATGTCACATCCTCCACTGGATGAACGGATTGCAGCATTACGTCAGGCGGCAAGCTAAAGCTTTAGGCGGTAGGACGCTTATTCTTGGTGTCCTACCATGTATCGTTCCAAAAGTAACCAGTCGTCCCTGAAAAACCCTTTTTCTCAACTACTAAGTTGTAGGTTAGGCATATTGCCAATCAATAGCCGATTAATATTGATTCCCAAACGAGTACACAAAAGCGCCAGTTGGCGCAGAATCTTGCGCAAGTTATAGCCAGCACCGCACAGTAAGGCATTCATGGCATCGCCTGCTGTGCCTTTCAAAAAGTTTCTCCCCAGACGCCCATCGTTTTTCATATGTCCGATCACGGGTTCCACCGCACTGCGCCGCTTGAGCTTCTTTTTGATCGCCACCGTGACGCCGCGCCTGGCTCCTGCTATCCATACTTTGACCGTATCCGTCACCACGTGTCCTCTATAACCCCGATCCACATAAACTTCCTTTGGCGCAATACCCGTTAGTTTGTGAACTTGTTCCAAGGATGCTGTCAGCGTATGCCCATCGTA
>NZ_FNPJ01000024.1 GCF_900107265.1 Nitrosomonas sp. Nm33
TCAACTGGTAAACCACAACCATCAACCGCCAAATGAATCTTTGTAGTGTTACCCGCACGGCTTTTCCCGATGGCCTGCGGCTCTTGACCTACCGCGCCCGCACTATGCTGATGCGCTTTAACGTAGCTGCCATCAATAAATTCCCACTCCCAATCTGGATCAATAATCAGTGCCTTGAAAATTCTGCTCCACTTGTTACTTAATGACCAGGCATTGAATCTCTTGTAGATGGAATTCCAGCATCCAAACACCTCAGGTAAGTCTCGCCACGGACAACCAACCCGCATTCGGTATAGCATACCTTCTACTGTCATGCGCAAATTGCGCTTGTTATAAATCGCTTCTTGACGCAGAATCTTCTCCAGCTTCGACCAGAACTCATCGTTGAGCATCAATCGGGGCATCGCAAACTCGTTTTATCGGTGGTGTGAGAACACCTCAATATTACGAGTTTGCTTCTATTTATGAAATACTTATCTCAAAACGTCAACAGACCCTAGAAGGGTATCAGTATGAGCCTGAAGGGGGTACGTCTTTTTAACGGGAAATAATGGAAAATACTGTGTGCGAGAGAATTATTTCATGGCCTGGGTTTGGACACAGATACATCTTGGCATCATAACTGCTGATTGATCAATTTCCGATAGGTGGTCGCGTGATGCTGAAGCAATAAATCAGGTTTATCCGATGAAGCAGGTGGATAAAGATTACCACCGCCACTTATCCCAAATACGGGAATCAGAGTACCACTCAATGTGTAATTCAACGAATTTACTGCCTGCTCCGGGATCTTAGCAATGCCATCGAAATAAGAAGTGTCAATATTTTTAGCTTGTTCTAAGCTATAAAGCTTGTCGACTTTATTGGCAATGTGCTCTGCGAATAAATTACGAGCCCAGAAAACAGCTTTCCCTGCTTTAGCCAATCCGTCGATCAATACACCGCTGGCGCCACGACCATGTCCTTGATTCTCACTTACTGCGTCAGCAATTGATTCCGCTATTGTTTGTTGATTGATCGGCAGTTGTGGCACAGCATCCAGATTGTTGTTTATTACAAACGCAGTTCCATGGTGTCCGGCGACGCGTGCGAAATCAAGCGCAAACTGATAATTACCGGGTTTAGGTTGTGCAAATACATAAGATTTTAAGGTAAGGCGTTTGTCTTTTAATTGATAACGATCAGTCGGATCTGTAATTGCGTAGTGCAGGTAGGCATGCACTAAAGTGCCAATAGCTGCACCTTGACTGTGCCCTGTTATAAATAACTTTGCACCCGGCGGTATTAAGCCTGAACGCAGCAAGTTAACAATACCTCGCTCATTGTCAAACAGCATCGAAAAGGCTGCATAAGCAAATCCTAAATGCACTTCCGCGCGGGGTGTAGTTGCAAATGTGATTGGCAAATTTCGGTTTTTAGGAAATTCAATACCGGAATCAGCAGGAATGGTCGTTGCCAGTACGTCATTAAGAATGCTGCGAGCTTGACCAACAGTACCGCGAATTGCCAGGGCATACTCATCACCTGCACTTTTTTGCAAAGCTATCCATGCGTTATTGAAGGGGCCAAAACCATTTTTTGTGGGATCATCCTTTTTACCCGCCCGGCTATCCTTAATAATTTTCCATTGACCAAGGTCGGGCTTAAATTCACTGTTATCAGGATGAGCATTTCTATCATCCTGATTATTAAGCTCGATACAGAATTCCAGCAATTGCTTAGCTTCATTTGTTTTGAAACCTATGGTATCAACACGATGAGTGCGTTCATCACGTAATTGCTCTTTTACGACATCTTTTTCATTTATCATAGTTGCACATCCTAATAGTAATGAGGGAGGCATAAAAAAAGATTTTACTGGTCCTGATATGATGAGCTTAATAATGCTATTTCTCATAGTCAGTTTTATCCTGATAAATCTTTGATAGATATTGTATTTATTTACCAAATAACTTCAATCAAGTTTTATATCTTCAAACAGCCACCTTAGTAGAAACCGCATATTGGGGCGATTTGCTACTTCTCAGATCGACCTCACATCAGCCAGATTAATACTTGTTGCTAATCTTTACGTAAGTTTTAGCAGACTGGAGTACCTGCAACTTCCGAATAACTACAGGTTATTTGCGGCTCCAAACTTTTTCTAGTTCCGCTACTGAACTGCTTTGGTCTTGATTAAGTATTTCCCATGCGTTACGTATGGCATCTTTTTGTTTTTTCGTAAGTGTCCAGGATAAGGGTGGAGTATAAGCTTTCTTTTCGTCTTTCAATGCAGTAGTGTATTGATCGATATTCTCATATCCTGTTTGGGTAGGTATTTCGAAGAATGGAATGTTTTTTGGAAAAGAGATTTTGAAATCGAATATGTCAATATCTTTCGCAGTCCACTTTGTTTTCAGATCGTTGACAATGTCCTCGTTCCGCTGCGCTTGTGTGGAATTACGCGCAGCTAAAACAGTCAGTAAGGGTCCAAAGAGACTCATAAGGAAGCCGACATTCTTTCGGGATGCTGTTTGTAGCGGTTCTTCATCCGGGAATGCGCGGATTTCGACGAGAAGCACACGCTCTATTTCCAATTCAACACGTTTAGGAAGCACTTGTTCATTCAACCAATCAACAGCAGAGACGATCCCGAAGTTATCGAAGAACCCACCATCAGCGACATGAAAAACTGGTGTTACCTTTGACTGACTATCGTCTTCCTCGCTATTGCGTGTTATCGGAGTGACATAAGGAAAAGTCGCTGAAAGCAAAGCTGCCGTGCTGGCATCCATATCGTGCTGAGGATAAAGGCGATTGAATTCCAGACCCTCTAAAGGCTCTGTTGCGAAGGTCATCGGACTAATCAGATAATGCCGTCCGTCTTCCACAATCGTGGCATTGAAGACTGGTACCGGCAATTTTCCCTGCTTGATAGGATCAACCCAATCGCGTAAGGTCGCATTAGGGCTCTTCATGAAGGATTTCCAATCAGTCTCGATCGCCGCCCCTCGATCGCGGGGTTGGGTGTGTAGAAATGGTAAACCAGAGAAACGCCAAAGATCGGGATACACTAAACCCCAACCAGTAGCGCCTAAGCTATCTTCAGTAGAAGCGTTGAAGATTGCATTGAGTTCAGAATCCTCGGGCGCACCCTCATTGCCGAAGCGGTCAAGGAAATGAAGCGTACCTACTGAGCCTCCTGAAACTGAGCTTATCAAGCCTATGGCTTGGGTAAAATCTTTACCCAACCGTTTTTGTAATCCAGTTAAGACCATGGAGGTCCAGCCTGCCGCCTGAATACCGCCGCCGCTTGCGCAGACAACGACCAAAGTACGCCTCCCTTGTTGGTGCGCGAGCCGTTCTTTTAATGCTCCAATAAAATCATCGGGTTTGGGCGGTTCTGTGGGTGTTGGGCGGATATCATAATAATGGTCGACTTTCCAAAGCTTGTAAGCGAGGGCAGATACAGCAAGGAAGGATAGCAAGACCGGTACGCGGTAGTAATCTAAGACGAACGTCAACAGACCGAATAGAAACGAAAATATTAGTAACAGGCCTAGCACATAAGATAGCGCAGGTAGTTGCCACCGATCCTTTTTGATTTTCGGACGATAGAGTAATAAACCAATCAGATAGAGGATAGTGCTGACAGCGAGAAAAGCACTAGCAGTTACAAGTCCTGGTGTCAGTTGGTCATCTTTTACAAGGCCCGCGCGTGCCTCACTTGGCAATATCGATATGATCATTAACAACATATCAGAAACCCAACTCACGGTTTCACCAGTACGCGCCCAGTATATGGCGCCCATGAGTAGCAGCGAAAGAATGGAGCCGATGGCTACACCAATTTTACGATCGGTATTTGACATTTCCTTGGATGCAGGACCCGATGACCAATAGGCGGCCCAAGCGGTAGGAAATGCCAGTATCAGCGCGAATAAGTAAGGCGTTAACGCATCATCCTGAAGGAGCGCCTCCAAGAGGGGGCAAGGGGAAACATTAAAGCGCGCTGCCGCATTTGTACCAATAATACCGCCGATGATAACGATACCCAGGCCAGTCGCGACAGCCCCCGGGATCACCAGTGACATACGCCATTTGTTTTTAAGAACGAACAAATTGCCAAGCATCGACGGCAGGAGATAGATACAAATTATGGGCAGCATGAAGAGCAATGCGCCGCTTATTAACGGAACACGCAAATAAAAAAGATATTGCAGCGTTTCGCCACCCCAGCGTATCAGCGAGAGCAATATCATGAATAAGATGCCTAATGTTAAATAGGTACTTTTTTTTCTATCGATGTCCATGCTTGCTTTTTCCCTTCTGCGAGATGTTATGAGCGAAATGTTGCTTATAAATGCGAATTGCATGCTAGCGCTTTAATTACTTTAAGGCTTCAAAAGCTGCTCTAGTTATTGCACTACCACTATCATTACGAGCTAATTAAGTATGTATATAAGCGGGTATAGAAGATATGGAAATTCCTTTTTTAGAATTAGAATTGTCAAAATTAATGATTACTTCTGATTGGTAACCTATATCACTTTAAAACACTTAAATTTTAATCAAATTTGATATTACTATGTCATCAAATTAGATGGATATTTAAATATATTTCGATGATATAGCTTCTAAAATAGTGAATATAATAATAGTGTAAATTATGTATTATTAAACTAAGAAAAAAGGAATCATGAAATTAATCAATATAAGAATAATATATAAAATATGCTATCAACATTATGATTAAATTTTTTAATATTATTTTTTAATTTATATATTATTAATTACATTAATTGGATTTACTAAAGAAGCGTTTTTAACTAATTACTCTCCAAAATAAATCATAAAATCTACCCAATTGGGTTACGCTGCGGCATCAAAAAATCAAACCAACTGGCGATGAAAAGTTTTGAATGCCTTAAATGGGAAAACGATCCACCAATTCTGCTTAATTAAAAGAAAGACAACAGGAGAAAAAAGCTATGAGTCGAATCAGACACCTTATGCCTATGTTGATGTTCGGGGTACTCGCGGGATGTAATGTAGAGCTTCCTGATAACCCTGTGCAGCTTAAGAATTACTGGGCTGATCAGGGATGGAGCAGCGAAGAGCGGCAATGGTTTCATCATGCTGAGCAAGGAACTAACACATTTGGTTTACCTTACGAATGGTTTAAGGCATTGGAGCAGCCAGAGCTTTCTTTTTCTGAAGTTGGATTATTTTCCGATCAAAACTATCTTGCCCGAATGGGGTTCATTCCTAGCCCAGCCTCGCTAGAAGATAAGGTACAGGCTGTCAAATACGGCTATCAAGAAAGCTCTCAAGCTAAAAAATACTCTCAATATGCAGATAAATCTTATAACGAAGCAAATCTGCCGGTAGGCTTTGCGGTAGGCGAAGAGTGGTTAGATCCGGCCACAGGGCAGCACTGGCCTATTCCTGGAACTGGTAAAAATGCGCGCAGCCTTGGTCTAACCTGTGCTGCCTGTCATACTGGTCAACTGGAATATGGGGATTACCGAATCTTGATCGATGGCGGACAAGGCATGATCAGTTTGGACAAAATCCGTGAGGCTTTGGGGTTGTCTATGGCATATACCAAATACTTACCCGGTCGCTTTGATCGTTTTGCCAAACGCGTACTGGGTGATGCCGATACTCCAGAAAACCGCAAAAAGCTTGAAAAGATGTTCAGCGATTTGTTGGACGCCGCCAAGGAACAAAGTGATCTTGAAACTGAAATGATCAAGAAGGGTGCGGCGGAGGGTTTTACTCGCCTCGATGCTTTGAATAGGATCGGCAACGAAGTATTTTCCAGTCAAATGAAAATCAAATCAAATATGTCTCCAATAGATGGGCCGGTGAGCTTTCCATTCCTTTGGAACGCTCCTTGGTTTGATTGGGTGCAATATAACAGCTCGATCATGCAACCAATGGTTCGCAATGCAGGGGAAGCGATGGGGGTGAAAGGGATGGTCAACTTATCCAATCCAGAGAAAACGATCTTTTCCTCACACATTCCAATGCAAATTTTGCATGAAATGGAAATATTATTGGCTGGTGAAAAGAATCCCCTGGAAGCAAATCAGTTTGGCGGTTTACGTTCACCAGAATGGAAAAATTTACCTTTGCCACCATTGAATGAAACTTTGGTTGTCAAAGGGCGTGAACTATATATGGGCAATCCCGACAACGGGCAGAAACCCTTGTGCGCTGGCTGTCATTTGCCCCCTATCAATTCTGACGAAATTTTCACTGCTAAATATTGGCAAGAACTAGGCGAGGGTCATAGTGAAAAATTCCTGGCGTTAAAGACTGTGCCTGTGAAAGAAATTGGCACAGATTGCAAAACGGCGTTTGGAATGGCTTATCGTACAGTAAGTACGCCAGAATTCATCCGCATTCCCAATAGTGGAACGGTAATTCCACCTTTCTCGGAAGAACAAACTCCCCATGATTGTCCTCAACCTAGTTCCTCAGGCAAGACTCCTGCGGACGGACATAAGATTACCAATTTTGGTATAGCTTTAGGCGATGTAGTTGAGGCAACTAAAAACAACTGGTACCAGGATAACAACAAAAGTAATGATGAACGAGTTGCATTGGACGGTAACCGGCCCAATGGAATTCGCGCTGTGATTGATGATGTTCCTGTTTATAAGGCTCGACCTTTAAATGGTGTTTGGTCGACGGCTCCTTTTTTGCATAATGGTTCTATACCTAATCTCTATTTACTGCTATCTACTCAGGCAGAACGTGATGCAGAGGCCTCCAAGTTTTACTTGGGTAGTCGCGAGTTTGATGCCAAGTACGTAGGATTTAAATACAGAGCTGAAGGCGGTCCGCACTTGTCCGATGTTGAGCTGCTACGTAACACAAAAGGATTGTTCTTGCTAAATACGAAGCTACCGGGTAACCGCAATACTGGGCATTTGTTTACTGATGATAAGATTGCTGGACGTATAGGACCAAAGTTAAGTGAAGAAGAGCGCTTTGCAATCATCGAGTTTTTGAAATCGCTTTAAGCATCTAACAACGAGTAAGCTGGAAACAGATTTCATTCTGTTTTTAGCTTGCCTGTCAAAGAGGCAACATTAAACTGATTTTAACAAGCGCTGGCTGCTTGATAAATTGTGATCCAGAAATCAAGAAGAGGAAGATCAACGAGATAACCAAAAGTAGCGTTTCTTTCTGTTAGTGAAGAAGTCATTGGTGGTTGAAGGTGTTATAGGCAACTGTGAAGTATTAGCAATATCAACAAGTATCTGCTTTGCATGGGGTGTTTTACTTATGTTTACTGAAAATACGCGTTTAGGGAGAAAAGGAAAAGTTATGAAAAGCAAAGTGATTTCAACAGGGGTTAAATTTTGTTGTGCCATGTTAGTATCATTCGCTGTTGCCGCTGGCGCAGAAGCAGCATGCACGAATAAAACTCTCCGGGGAGACTATGGTTCCACTTGTTTAGGAACAGTCAATAACGGTGCGGTCAATGTGGCGCTGGTTGGGAAATTCTCGTTTGATGGTAATGGCACGGGCTCCGCCGTAGATACAGCGAGCATTGCTGGTAATATATTTCGGGATCGTAATATAACATTGACTTACAATATTGAATCTTCATGCCGTGGAACGGCAACACTTACTATTGTCAACCCATCAGGTTTCAATCCTACAAATTTCGACCTGGTTTTGACTGATAAAGATGGCATCACGGGAGGACGCATCGCTACGGAGGTCCAGGCGATAGAAATTGATAGTGGCAGTTTAGTTACATGTGCGCTGACGAGAATCGAGCAGTAGTCAAAATTATCATTATGCTGAAGGATTAAGCTATGTCATTCTTATCAGAATTTAGCAGGACCGAGGTCGGACCGAAACAGGCCCAATTATTCAACATTTGGGTACGGCAACATACGCTGGAATTATTCGCCGAGCTGCGTGCGAATGAACCTAATTTTGCCGTTACTGCAAAAGGACCTATCGTAGTGACCCGGTTCCGTGATGTACAAGAAGTGTTATCACGGCCAACCGTCTTCACGGTGCGTGGTTATGCGCCCAAAATGGACCCCTCCGTCGGGCCTTACATGTTGGCGCGAGATGATACTGTACTGAACCAGCGTGATAAATCCGTTATGTGGACCATGTTGCGGCGGGAAGATTTACCTAATGTCCGTAAAATGGTAGCGGATCTGGCCGATAAAGCCATTACCGCAGGTTTGTCGCAAGGAAGATTGGAAGTGGTGTCCAATGTATCGCGCAAAGTCATCCTCCAAATGACCGGGGCGTACTCGGGATTCCCTGGCCCCGATATCGAAACCATGATGCGCTGGTCTCGAGCCACTCAAAACGATATGTTCCACAATTTTCCGCAAAACGACGAGACCGTGCATCAAGCCTCGGTACAGGCAGGAGCAGAGATGCGCGCCTATTTGCAGGAATTGATACCACAGCGTCGAGCTGAGTTGGAGAAGAATCCAGAGCTTGATGATACACTGTCACGCCTTCTGAAAACCAAATTCCCTGATATTGTTGGCTTTAACGAAGAACGTATCATCTCGAATGTCATGGGCCTGCTGGTTGGCGCGGGAGAAACCTCGTCTGCAGCAATCGTACAATCGCTGGATGTTTTGCTAGATCGCCCTAACGAATTTAATCTGGCAAAACAGGCCGCGCAGGATGGCAATGATGAATTGCTCAGTAATATTGTATGGGAAGCATTGCGCTTCAAACCACAGGCGCCATTTGTGGTCAGAATTTGTGCCGAACCCTATACTATCGCTGCGGGGAGTACACGGGCCGTGACAGTGCAACCTGGTATGGTGGTGCTGGCTTCGATTGCTTCCGCTATGCACGATGAGAATGAATTAGTGCATCCCAACGAATTCTGCACGGATCGACCAGACTATCATTACATGCACCTGGGCTATGGCCATCATCGCTGTCTCGGCGATCATATCAGTAAGGTACAGGTTCCCGAGATCATGAAACGCCTGTTGCTCCGGAAAGGTTTGCGACGTTCACCTGATGATTTGGGTAGACTGGATTTTAAAGGTGGTTCGTTTCCGGAAGCATTTTATGTCGATATGGACAGTTAGGGATTTCGTCGCATTAAGGGAAAAAAACGCATATTGCGGATGAATAGTTCTGCCATTCTTAAAAACAAGGTAGTTTATCCTGTAAATGTATAAAATGATTGTGAAAAAAACATCATGATAGCTGCTCCATCATCATCTGAACATGGTAAATCATGCGTTTCATCACGAAACCTGTTAACACATTTTTAGCCGAATAAAAAGCTTTAAAGTTAAGCATCATTTGTACGATTAGCTTTATGAGACGGTGATTCTGATCAACGATATTGTTGAGATACTTGATCTGGCATGCATGGATAAATAGGTCTCGATATTATTGATTTTCATTATTATCCGTTTAAGTAAAATTAAGGTTAGATTATTGTGTGAATGGTGGTTTTCTGGAGATGGTGGTGGAGTTGCCGATTCTTTCAGCGTTTTTCTCGCGAAGATATTGGCACAGATCATTCTCGTCCATTGTTGCATGGAAAAGGAATTTGGAAATGACTGTTCAACCAAATATGCCAACATTAGGCGATAATCGTTACCGTAACATGAATTACTGTTCAATTCTTACTGGTATCGAGAAAGCATTCTATTTTGAGATTCTGTTTGATTAACTTGAAGAAAAGATCGAGCTGCTAACATATTTTGTACAGATCAGCGATAACTTGAGTAGAAGATTTAGATTCGTTGGAAAGGAAGACAAATGTTTTCCTTCTTCTATGGTGCGCAAACATAGCATAAGTATCCCTTGAGATCTCAAAATGACGGCAGGTAAATGACACATTTCCAGATGTGGTCGCATGTTCAAATACTTTTAATTAACAAGAAATATCTCGTTGTGCTTGTAGATTAATCAGCGACTCATTAAAACAGTTCAATTTATAAAACTGTCAACCGAAGCCGTAATATTCATAGCTTAAATTTATTAATAGAAAATTTAGGCAATCAAGATATCGTACAGTGCTATCTTTTTGGTTAGTTATTAGAATGATTTATCGTTTCTTTTAATGGATTTGCTGAGTGCAGGAATGCAAAGCTCTATGAAACAATAGGCAAAGTCACGTAAATAGTGGTTCTGGAGAATCGAGATATAAGTCGTATTTTTCTCAAATAAATGTGAGCTATCCAGTTTGACGAGCAAGGAATCTCGTTCTGGTACAAATGCTACCGATGCAATAATGCCAACACCCATTCCAAGTGCGACATAGGTTTTAATCACATCGGCATCCAGGGCAGACATGGCGATATCGGGAGCTAACCCTGCTTGAGCGAATGCTTGATCGATCCGTGATCGCCCGGTAAATCCGTGGTGATAGGTGATGATCGGAAATTCTGCGATGGCTTCGAGCGTAAGGGGGTGAACCGACTGCAAGGGATGTCCTGCAGGCACAATGATAACATGGTGCCATGTGTAGTAGGGAAAAGAGATCAAATTGGTTGTATTTTCCAATGCTTCTGTTGCGATACCAATATCTGCCTGGCCGTCAAGCAGCATGGATACGATTTCACCTGGACTGGATTGGTGCAATGCCAGGTGCACCTTGGGAAATGCTTTCTTGAACTGCCGTACCACAGGTGGCAAGGCATATTGCGCCTGGGTGTGGGTTGTAGCGATAGTAAGCTGACCTTGATCGTACTGGCTAAACTGCTCAGCCAGGCGTTTGATATTTCGGGTATCCAGCAGGATACGCTCAACAATCTTGATCAGTTCCTTACCGGGCTCAGTTAACCCAGTCAAGCGCTTGCCTTTGCGAATAAATAATTCAATACCTAATTCATCTTCCAAATCCTTGATATGCTTGCTGACACCGGATTGTGAGGTAAATAAGGCATTGGCGACCTCCGTCAGATTGTAATGATGACGAACGGTTTCACTTATGATACGAAGTTGCTGAAAATTCAACCTAGATTCCTCAGTTGGGCAGGATGGAGTGTGTGATTTTGCGAGTGCAGGGCAAGGCGCAACGATGCGGAATGGTCGTTCCATTCCAAAGAGTCGCAACGCAGCCATGCGCTTGCAAAATTGCGCAATCCGTTCTGCAGCGGAAACACCCAGAGGGTGAAAATGAAATATGTAGGAAAAATTATTATATTCATAATGTTAACATCAGAACGAGCGATCAACTGAGGAATCTAGGTTCAATGTTCGATCCCTTTGTTAATATTGAATTGCGCTATATCAATGCAGCTGATGGGGGAACAAATCAAGGCGGCGCGGTTTGATAAAAACCTGATCACCCTTTACTAACTGCAAGTCGCGAAATCGCTCCTTGCTGATTTCAACTTGAATGAGACTCTTATTTTGATTGTCTTGGTGCGCCAATTCCAGTCTGACAACCGGACCCACTGAGAGAATATGAACGACATGCGCTGACAGTGCCGATTCGCCATTAATGGCGCGGTCGACTTCGATATCGTGCGGCCGCACATAAGCAACCGCAGCTAGATTTTCAGCCTCAGCATGTTCAGGGGCATCGATTGCAACATCGCCAATCCAGGCACGGCCTTGATGTACCCGACCATGGAATAGGTTAACATGTCCCAGAAACTCATACACAAACGGATTGGCCGGACGCTCATAGACTTCATCGGGTGTGCCGACCTGTTCAATCCGCCCTTCGTTCATAACTACCACTCGATCAGATACTTCCAGTGCTTCTTCTTGATCATGGGTGACAAAAATACTGGTAATATGCATGTCATCATGCAGTCTTCTTAGCCAAGTGCGCAATTCCTTGCGCACTTTGGCATCGAGTGCGCCGAAAGGTTCATCCAATAGCAATACTTTGGGTTCTACCGCCAAAGCGCGTGCCAAAGCAATTCGTTGGCGTTGCCCGCCGGAGAGCTGGTGGGGATAGCGGTTTGCCAGCCAGTCGAGTTGCACGAGTTTCAGCAGATTGGTGACGCGTTCATGGATTTCCTGATCTTTCAGACGATTCTGTCTGGGGCGAACACGTAATCCAAACGCGACATTCTCAAAAATTGTCATGTTGCGGAATAGCGCATAATGCTGGAAAACAAAGCCCACCTGCCGATCTCGGATATGTTGGCTGGTGGCGTCTTCATTATTAAACAGCACTTGACCTGAATCGGCTGTTTCCAGTCCGGCAATGACGCGCAGCAAAGTAGTTTTGCCAGATCCTGAAGGTCCCAGTAACGCAAGGAGTTCGCCTGAATGAATTTTCAGGTTGATGTCGCGTAATGCAGCAAATGTGCCGAATTGCTTGGAGAGGTGACGTATTTCAATGCTCATGAATTAATTTTCCTTTTTGATGGGTTCTTTTTGATGGCTTACTTTTGACTCTAAGAAAGTTTTGATGGCAAGTGTGATCAGGGCGAGTAATGCCAGCAGGGATGCGACTGCAAAGGCTGCGGCATAGTTGTATTCGTTATAGAGAATCTCAACGTGCAGCGGCAAGGTGTTGGTGCTGCCGCGTATATGCCCCGACACCACTGAAACCGCGCCGAACTCACCCATGGCGCGTGCATTGCATAGAATGATGCCGTACAACAGACCCCACTTGATGTTGGGAAGAGTAATGCGCCAGAACGTCTGCCAGCCATTTGCACCCAATGCCACAGCTGCTTCCTCTTCTTCGGTTCCCTGTGCCTGCATGAGTGGGATCAATTCGCGCGCAATGAAGGGCACTGTCACAAAAATTGTTGCCAATACTATGCCGGGTACTGCAAAGATGATTTTGAGGTCATGCTCGGCTAACCATGGCCCTAACCACCCCTGTAAACCGAAAAGCAGTACATAGATTAGACCGGCAATGACGGGAGAGACCGAGATGGGCAGATCAATGAGCGTGATCAGGATGTTCTTGCCGCGAAATTCAAATTTAGCGATAGCCCAGGCCGCCGCGATGCCAAATACCAGATTAAGTGGCACAGCAATGGCGGTCGCAGTCAGCGTCAGCTTGATGGCTGCAACTGCATCTGGGTCTGTGATCGCGGCAAAATAAACATCCACGCCTTTTTTGAGTGCTTCATAGAACACTGAAACCAAGGGTATGAAGAGGAATAATGTCAGAAACGCAAGCGCCAATCCGATCAGCGCCCAGCGGACCCACACCGGTTCCTGGGTAAGGGCCGCTCTCTGTACTTTGCTAGGATAGGAGATAGTTATCGTGGTCATAGGAGAATTCTCACGCTCATGCGTTGCGGCGGCGACTCCACCATTGCAACAGGTTGATAATGAGTAACAGAATGAAAGAGATGGTCAGCATGACGACAGCAATGGCAGTGGCGCCAGCGAAGTCATACTGCTCGAGCTTGGTAATAATCAATAACGGGGTAATTTCCGAAATCATCGGCATATTGCCCGCGATGAATATGACGGAACCATACTCTCCGATGGCACGCGCAAACGCCAGTGCAAAACCCGTCAGGAGGGCAGGAAAAATCGTTGGAAAAATGATCCGCAAGAAAGTCTGCAACTGACTCGCACCGAGCATGGCGGCCGCTTCTTCCAGTTCTGTTTCGATATCTTCCAGCACGGGCTGCACTGTGCGGACCACGAATGGCAAGCCAATGAAAGTCAGTGCCACATAGACACCAATAGGGGTAAAGGCAACTTTGATCCCGAGCGGTTCGAGTAACTGACCGATCCAGCCGTTGCCAGCATAAAGGGCTGTAAGGGCGATTCCCGCCACGGCAGTAGGCAGGGCAAACGGTAGATCTATCAGGGCATCGACTATCCTTTTGCCAGGAAAATGATAACGAACCAACACCCAGGCTACCAGCAGTCCGAATACCGCGTTAGTGAGTGCGGCGGCAAACGAAGCACCAAAGGTCAGCCGGTACGAGGCTAACACGCGCGGTGACGTTGCTGTCGCCCAGAATTCCGACCAAGTCAGTTCGGCAGTTCGAATGAATACCGCCGAAAGTGGGATCAGTACGATCAGACTTAGATAAAGAATTGTAAAACCCAGCGCGAGATTAAATCCTGGTAATACGCTATGCTGTTTGAATGTACTCACTTTATAATTCCTATTAGAAGATTCAAATTTTCCTGCCTACTTCGGGTGTTTGTGCCAAATCCGGATATAAGATTTCTTGGATTGATCGGGACGAAATCGTGTGAATGGCTCGTGCTGGTTCACTGAGAAAATTACCTTGGAGATAACTAGCGCCAAGACGTTTGGCAGCCGTTAACTGTTCGAATGTTCCAATATCCCATACCAGAGCCTTGGCACCAAAATGGTGAACAGTTCTGATGATGTCATTGATTACATGGTGATATAACAGATAGGATGCTTTGATCCGTACGATATCCGGATATAAGCTACCTAGCTCTGACATCCAAGCGCTACTTGAACCCTTATAATAAGTGGCTGCAATTTGATAGCCGTGTGAGTGATAGTTGTTAATCACTTTCTGCAGTAATTCCCAGTCATCATTAATGATGGAGGGAATCTCAATCGTAACTCGGGAGGTTCTTATGCCTATCAGGTTAAGAAAATCTTCAAACGCACGACCGTGATCGACCTTAACACTTTCCAGAAGTCGCGGGTGTACGCCTACAAATAATTTTTTATCTGTACTGGTGGCTTTATTGAAATAATTGAGTGCGTGTACTGCCCGGCATAAGCGATCCAGATTAACCAATTGTTCATCACTTGTTGCTTGAGCAAAAATTTGCCAGGGTGAGAGCGAAATTTCTCCATTCGACTCCGAATGGATATGGGCAGCGTGCCCTATAGTCTTGTTTTGAGCAACATCGATAATAGGTTGGAAAGCACTGGTTAGCTTGCAACGATAGAATTGCCCACTTATCCAACCATCTTCGGCACGTTCCAGAGAGTAGTCTGTAGCCGATTGGATTAACTCAAATTCATCTTTAACTACAAAAGTTTTGGAAGTGGAGGTATTCATGGAAAAACTCCTGTTAAATGAGGCATCAATATGTGTTGCTGCAGGAGATGTTTTTGATGAGAGTGAGCATTTCAGTTCCTGTTTTTAGATTGTCTGCATGATTTTATTCATGTGTCTTGATCAACCTGATTTTTCAAATAGCTCACCAAAATCAAAAAGCTTTATTGCCACGTAAATTTCAGCCATGAGATGCAGTGGGTGCGATGGTTGCAACTGTTAACGAAGCACAACAATAGAGTGATCCCCAGAAAGCCAGCATCAGATTTAAGCCTGATAAAACATTATCTTGATTTAATGTATCCATCTTTTAGCCCGTTGAGAGTTCTTTTGTAAAAATAATCTGATGCCAAATCTTCTTTATTTTCTTTAATGAGCTGCGGTGAAATCGTATAAATGTCGCGCGTGGGTTTGCTGAGAAAATTGCCTTGTAGATAATCAACCCCTGCATGGAGAGCCTCGGTAGCTTGATCGGCTGTTTCAATATCGTATACAAGAACAGTTGTGTTAAAACGATGGATTGTTTTTATCAGAGGAGCTGCTGCGTTGTGCCGTAACAGATCTCGTATTTGAATACGCATGATATCTGGGTAGAGACCACCAAGCTCCATCATGAGTTCTAACATCCAATCATTACTTTCGCTGCTAAAAGTAGTTGCAATCTGATAACCGCGAGAGCGATAGTTCTGGATGACTTTCCTGAGGGATTTCCAATCGTGACTGGTTTCACGCGGAAGTTCGATGACTACGCGCGAGGTGGGTACCTCAATCAGGTTCAGTACGTGCTCAAATGCTTGGCCATGATCATCTTTGACACTTTCCAGCAGTCGTGGCTGCACATGGACAAACAATTTGTTATTCTGATCGGACGTACGGTTGAAATAATTAAGGGCATGGATTATCCGGCATAAACGATCCAGCTTGGCAAGTTGGTTTTCTTCCGAAGAAAGAGCAAAAGTATTCCATGGAGCGGAAGTAGCTTGTTCATTTAACTCAGAACGAGTATAAGCTGCATGACCTATAGTTTTGTTTTCGGTTGTGTCAAAAATAGGCTGAAAAACACTGGAAAGCTGGCAATTATAAAAAAATCCTGTAACCCAGTCTCCTTCGGAGTATTGTACCGGATAGTCGGTAGCTTTCAGGATACGATCTAGTTTGCGTGACAATCCTTCTGTGTCAGCAAAGATACCAATGGTTGATATATACATAAAAAACTCCTATTAAATAAGGTATTGGGCTCACACTATGACAATCAATCTTTCTGTGTACCCTTGTACAATCGCCTGACGTTTAAGCGATTCGATATGATCGCCGCCTACAATTAATACGCTCATGTTATTTCCTTAAAATACGTTCAAATTGGGAGTGCTGCTTGCACAACACTCCTTGCATGGTTATTTCAGATAAATTTGATCAAATGTACCGCCGTCATCAAAGTGGGTTTTTTGCGCATTTTTCCAACTACCGAATGCGTCATCGATTTTGAACAGCTTGATGGCCGGGAACTGCTTGGCATACTTTGCAGCGATCTTTTCATTTATTGGCCGGTAGAAATGTTTGGCAGCAATTTCCTGGCCTTCATCCGAATAGAGGTGCTGGAGATAAGCTTCAGCGATCTTGCGCGTACCTTTCTTGTCAACAACTTTGTCGACCAGGGCAACAGTAGGTTCTGCAAGGATACTGAGTGAGGGTACGATGATTTCAAATTTATCCTGGCCATATTCCTTGAGTGCCAGGAACGCTTCGTTTTCCCAGGAAATGAGCACATCGCCGATACCGCGTTCGATGAATGTAGTGGCTGAACCCCGTGCGCCAGAATCCAGTACCGGCACATTTTTAAAGATATCCGTGACAAATTCTTTAGCTTTAGCTTCGCCAAAATTCTGTTTGCCGTATTCCCACGCAGCGAGATAATTCCAGCGCGCACCCCCAGATGTTTTAGGGTTAGGGGTGATCACTGCAATACCTGGTCTGGCAAGATCATTCCAATCTTTGATGCTTTTTGGATTTCCCTTGCGTACCAGAAAAATGATGGTTGAGGTATAAGGTGAGCTGTTATGGGTCAAACGAGTTTGCCAATTGTCTGGCAGAAGCTTGCCATGTGCTGCTATTGCATCGATATCTCCTGCCAATGCGAGGGTGACTACATCCGCATCCAGCCCATCAATCACAGAGCGCGCTTGTTTGCCGGAGCCTCCATGCGATTGCCGGACAGTGACTTTCTCACCGGTCTGTGCCTGCCAGTATTTACTGAATGCGGGATTGAATTCCTGATAAAGCTCGCGGGTTGGATCGTAGGAAACATTCAATAAAGCTTTGTCTGCAGATACGTTACTTCCAATCAGTAAGCTTGCTGCCAGCAGGGTAATTTTTGACCATTTGTTTGCTTTCATGCTTTTTCCTTTAATGTATAAGGTTTAAGTTATTTGAACGCTCTTATTTAAATGCTCGAATCGATACTTCTACGTAGAAAAAATTTGAGCTGTCTCTGGATTCTCCTAATGCCGCCAGTTGTCTGTTTTTGGTGAATTCCCCGTTTATAAAGTGCGAATACCCAATAGTCGTGTCGACCAGCGGCGCCAATTTGTAGTTAACGCGTGCATTGATTGATTGCCCGATAAAGTCCCCACTTTGGCCGGTTTTATCGCGATTGAAGGGGTTAGGGGTTGAAATGTTTAGAAAATTGTTAAATCGATCAGTGTCACTAGCTAGCCAGAACCAGCTATAACCGCCATCGATGGACACATTCCTATGGGGTGAAAACTCAAATACTATTTTGGGCGCCTTGATGTTTTCCATGACGATATAGTCATCGGGTGACCAGGGACGGGAAAATCCGAAGAAGCGTTCAAAACGATTGTCAACATTGTCTTTAGGATTGCGGTCACCGCTGACAAAACCATAAAAGGCGCTGAGTCTGGGTTTCCAGGCATGTTTGAAGCTGTAGCCAAATTCAAGCAGATAAGCCCAAGCATTTTTTTTCAAACCATTATCGCTGCCAAATTGATAGATTGCCCCCAGATCGAAATCGATGTTGGTATACGGCAGCACGCCGTAGGCACGGATGGCTGGTGAATAGATATCACGCTCAGCCTGCCGCCCATCTCTGCCATCTTGCTTGAGACCCATGAAATAGGGCTGCAGCGTGATGATGTCAGACCACTTGCGCCAATGTCCGACTGCACCATAGAACCATTGGCTTTTATTACGTCCATCAAAAGCATCGATTTCGCGAATGACAGGCTGCATGCCCCAGGCATCGAATTCCCAGTCATTGCCCTCTTGTCCGAAGGTAACACGAAAACCTTCAAAATTATTGGTGGTGTTGCGCCATTGATTGTTACCGAGCAAGCGGCGGTCTACTGCCTCCCAAGCCATGCGGCCACCACGAATTCGGATTGGGCGGTTATTTCCCAGGTCGTCCGTTCCCAGTGCATCCTTGAAATACAGTTCACCATAGGTTTGAATCAACTCATATTGGTTCCAGTCACGGTTATCTCTGGGAAACTCGCTGTTATAACCTCGCGAATCCTGAAATTCAATCGCCATACGAAACGGATCGAGAATATGTCTGATCCCCACGTACGCGCGGGTGCGCAGCAGGAATTGGTTATCGACTAAGAGTCTGTTGCGACGGATATCACCATCACGCAGCTCATACCGCGTGCGGTGATCGAACCCAAAATCCAGCCAGTGGAGATCCTTAAATTCAGGATGTTCAGTTCTGGCCATGTTACGCACATAGCGGGGTGGATCAGATTCAGGGTGCGTAGCATAGCTGCGCGCACGCTGAAAATAAGTTGTCTTCTGCGGGGCATCTGCCTTGGCAGCGGCAGGTTGTGCAGTTGATTGCGCATCTCGCTGCGTTGCCGCTTGTTCCTTAGGTTTGATTGCCCATTTGTAGGAATCACCTTGAGTTGCTTGTGCCACTTGCAACATGGGCTGCTGCGCAACCTGAGAATTTTTAAGTGGTACAGAGCCTCCATTTGCCTGAATCGAGGCAATAGGCAATACATTTGCTGTAATAAGCAAAATGGTTCGCCAAGAATATTTCATTCATTTCTCCCCAATGTTCTTCCGGTAATCCAGTCAGACCATTGCTGTGTATTTTTTTCTTTCTCCAGTTTTCTGGTCGAGGCGATACTAGGTTTCTGATAAAACATGATTTGAGTTAAATTGTTAATTGGTTATTTGATTTTGCGAATAAGGTCAGCGTGATGGATGCGAATTTTTTCGCGACACTCGATTTGCATGACCTGGTCGTCATGAATCACGATCTCGACTGAGCCAAATTGAATACGGGCAATAGCTTGCAAGATCTCCTGCTTGATCTCTTGTGAAATCGATTGACTGTTTTGTGGTGTCGTGCTGTTTATCATTGCGTTGAAATAGTGTATTGATCCTATGGATACGAACTTTACCAATCATTCTTTATGCATAGAAATAATATTATTTCATTTGCTTATCATAATTATGTATATAGAAAAATAAAGATTAATGTTACCGCGCTGATTAATCACAATAACTTGAAGCCTTGGTAATTTTTATGGCGCTCGGTTAGCAGCAGAAGGGCAATATATTCAATGAATGTTCAATAAGTAACTACTGGGAAGTTGCCTATTGGCAACATTTGGTGTCGAAATTATTTACACCATTATGTATATAGGACGATAAGGGTTAATGTAACTGATTAATTAATCACAATAACTTGAAGCCTTGGTAATTTTTATGGCACTCAATTAGCAGCAGAAGGGGCAATATGTTCAATGAATTACTGTTGAAAAGTTGCTTATCAACGACATTTAGTGTCGGAATTATTTACGCTGAATATATAGATATTCATAATTTTATTATTTCTATTCGATTTCAATTACTTAATCTTGATGAAGAAAACTGCCTCAAAGAAATATTGGCAAGATACCACTCATTCCCCATTCAAAGCCGCCTGAAAGATAAAGAAAGCCTTTATCAGCAAGTAAAAAAAATCTTTAGCAGCAGTCGAGAATTTTTCCATTGCACAAATCGAAAAATCGATAGCCATCTAATTTTCTTTTATAAATTAAATTTTTACTATTCTTATTTTATTTCAATTACTTATTCTTGTTTAAAGAAAATCGCCTCAAAAAGGTATTAGCAAGACGCCATTCATCCCTTATTCAAAGCTGTTCAAAGCTGTCTGAAAGCCAAAGAAAACCTTGATCAGTCTGTAAAGAAAATTTTTACCAGTTGTCGAGAATCTTTACATCGCGTAAATCGAAAAATCAATATCTGTATAACCACATGTTTTATATATCAAAAAAATTATGGCATAGAATGTGCTTTATATGAAGCTAAAGGGAGCTTAGCTCCAATTGAGTTCGTAGGCACGGCACTAGTGGGGTCGGGGGGATTGCAACCTTGATGTCCTAATTCATGGGAGCTATGGGATCTATCCTCGAAAGACGCACTTTTAGCCAACGAGTAGCAGGATGGTAAAGCAATGTTGATTGGCCAGATCAACATTTATTTAAACGAAAGGAAATGATGTAAACGAATGGGGATCAATATGCAACTAATAATAATACTAATAAATGTTTTTCGCAGTTTGGTGGCTTTTATTATCAATGATATTTTTGCAAGTCCTTCCGTAAGGCTGGTTCGCCGAAGATTGAACAAAGTGCAGAGGCAGTGGAGCGTTACGGATGTTTTTTTTCTCTGCTTGATAGCAGCAATCCTGAATGGCACCCAGGCAGCACGTGCAAGTGGCGGATTCGATATTTCGACTGGAGCGGGACCGAGCCCGCTTTTTGGTGCAACACCATTTTCGCAAAAAATGCTGTTGCTTGAGGAGATGAATTCACTGCCAATGAACAAGTGTTCGGGCTGCACTTCAACCTTACCACAACCGAGTGATACCGGGAGTTCACCGGGTAGTGCGGCGCTCGATGTGTTTCTGAAGGGGCCGATTTATCCCTTTCCCACGGAGCAAGCAAACATAGTGCTACCGAATCCGTGGCAGGATTTGATTGAGACCCATACCGGGCCGCTCAGTTTTACTTCAATTGAAGGGCGCCCGGCCGGGGAATTTTACGCGCATCAACGCTGGAATGAGTTCCAACCGGAGAGATACATTCAAACAGCGCAGGCCGGCGCACGCAAAAATACGGGACTTCGTAACAAGGGGCAGAGACATGAGTGGAGCAAAGGCGAATTCGCGCCAGGTGGTTTGTACCATAACACCACGGGTTATGCTGGCTTTGAAGGGAGCACTGCGGGTATCGAGGTACGTTTTTATCCCAAAATGCCTGTGCAGCATCCCAACTCGGTGTGGACATTCGACGGGACATTTCCACCGAAGCTAATCATGGTGCGCTATGGGGAACCCATCTTATTCCGCCATTACAACGCACTGCCGATCGATGAGAGCGCGAACAACTGTTTCGGCAGACATACCATTACGACGCACGAGCATAATGGCCACAATCCAGCTGAGAGCGATGGCTTCGCTAATGCCTACTTCTACCTAGGGCAATTCTATGACTATCGCTGGCCTATGATCCTTGCTGGGCACGATACCATCAATGCGGACAAATCAGATCCCAAAGCGGGTACTCCCGATGGGAACGGTGGCATCATGCGCATTCGCGGAGACTATCGCGAAACCATGAGCACGCATTGGTTCCATGACCATATGCACGATTTCACTGAAGCAGATAGAGTCGGTTTGGAAGAGGGAAACAACGGGAATAACAGTTTGAAGGGAGGAAAAAAGAAATGATAAAAGATTGTTTCTCAAGACTAAGCAGATCAAGCCTTTCAGTCAAGCGCCTACTCTTTGGAATTGCACTGACTCTGGGAAGCAGCTTTACGCTGGGCGCTCCCCAGGGTTCGCCGTGGGGAGCAGATTATTTTCCTAATATTAATCTTGTCAATCAAGATGGGAAAAATGTCCATTTCTACAATGACCTCATCAAGGATAAGGTAGTTGTAATCAATTTCATTTTTACTAACTGCAAACTTTCCTGTTCGCTGGAAACAGCGCGGTTGCGGCACTTGCAAACGCTTCTTGGTGATCGTGTGGGGCGTGATGTGTTTATCTATTCCATTACGATTGATCCGGCAAATGACACTCCCGCAGTGCTCAAGCAGTATGCAGAGAAGTTTGGTGTTGGCCCCGGTTGGCAATTTTTTACTGGCAAAGAAGCAGATATTACGCTCTTGCGCCGGAAGCTGGGGTTACTCAGTCCGCAAGATCCTGCAGATCAATTGGAGAATCATAATTTAAGCGTGCTGATTGGTAACGAGGCCACAGGACGCTGGACGAAACGCTCTCTAGGCGACAATCCTCAAGTGTTGGTCAATCTGATCGGCTATCAGATGCAGAATAAGCGGATACCGCGTCAAGAGCAAAAAAGCTATGCCGCTGCGCGTGAGATCCGAGGATATTCGCCGCGGGGGGAATATCTTTTTAACACGCGCTGTAGTTCATGTCACACCATAGGCGCGGGCCATGGACTTGGTCCTGATCTGTTGCAAGTAACGTCACAGCGAGATCGCGACTGGTTGTTCCGCTGGATCAAGGAGCCGGATGTGGTCTTGGCTGAAAAAGATCCCATCGCGCTGGCGCTTTATCAGAAATTCAAGGAATTACCCATGCCGAATCTGCAGCTAAGTGACGGCGAGGTAGCAGCACTCATCGACTATCTGGAGAAGCAAAGCAGATTCATTACCAAGAGTAACGAATCGAAATGGCTTCTTATCAGCGGTGAGAAGAGAAAGTAGCACCAATCTGTGCGGATGGCATGCAGTCTTGCCATCCGAATTCAGATGATCTGTTTCAGGAAGCAGTAGCAACATAAGTTAAGGCATTAAAGGCATTAAAGGCATTAAAGGCATTTAGTATTGATCCGGCCAGCTGGGATCTTAGCTGGCTAGAGCAATGAAGCTGTAATTTTAAGTAGAAGTCATCACAACAACAAAAGGAGGTTACTATGCAATCAATAAATTTGTCTGGTAGCTTGGAAACTTCTGCTATCAAATATCATTCAGCCACAAAGCCACAGTACCGACGATCAAGCAGGATGCAGAAACAAATGAAGGGCCTGGGGTTTTTTTTCCTCTGTCTAACTGCAGCAGTCCTGTATGGCACCTCATTAGCACACGCATCTGGCGGGTTCAATATTCCGACCGGAGCACCACCGAGCCCGCTCTTTGGTGCAAAGCCATTTTCGCAAAAAATGCTGCTGTTTGAGGAGATGAATTCATTGCCACTGAACAAGTGTTCGGATTGCGCCTCAACCTTGCCGCAGCCCAACGACACCCACAGCTCCCCGGATAGTATGGCGCTCGATACATTTTTGAAGGAACCGATTCATCCCTTTCCAACGGAGCAAGCAAACATAGTGATGTCGAATCCGTGGCAGAGTGTGATTGAAACCCATACCGGGCCACTTAAATTTTCGGCAATCGAAGGGCGTCCCTCCGGGGAATATTACGCCCATCAACGCTGGGATGAGTTCCAACCGCAGGCATATGTTCAAACAGCGCAGGCCGGTGCACGCACAAACACGGGATTTCGTGACAAGGGGCAGAGACATGGCTGGAGCAATGGCGAATTCGCGCCAGGTGGTTTGTACCATAACACCACGGGTCGTGCTGGCTTTAAAGGGACGACAGCTGGCATCGAGCCACGTCTTCATCCCAAAATGCCTGTGCAGCAGCCTAATTCGCTGTGGACATTTGATGGGACATTCCCACCCAAGTTGGTTGTAGCACGTTATGGAGTTCCCTTCGTATTTCGCCATTACAACGCACTGCCGATCGATGAGAGCGCGAACAACGGCTTTGGCAGGCATACCATCTCAACGCACGAGCATAATGGCCACAATCCAGCTGAGAGTGATGGCTATGCACATTCCTACTTCTACCCAGGGCAATTCTATGACTATCGCTGGCCTATGATCCTTGCTGGGCACGACACCATCAATGCGGACAAATCGGATCCCAAAGCGGGTACTCCCGATGGGAACGGTGGCATCATGCGCATTCGCGGAGACTATCGTGAAACCATGAGTACACATTGGTTTCACGACCACATGCTCGATTTCACATCGCAGAATGTCTATAAAGGCAATGCTGCCATGATGAATTATTACAGTGCGCTCGACCGTGGCAACGAAGGGATGGATGATGGTGTCAACCTGCGTCTCCCGAGTGGCACCGCTCTGGATTGGGGGAATCGTGACTATGACGTCAATCTGGCGCTTGCCGACAAAGCGTGGGATCAGAACGGGCAGCTTTTCTTTAACATTTTTCAAACCGATGGTTTTCTCGGAGATCAGATGACGGTGAACTGGGCGTACAAACCTTATTTTGAAGTGCGTGCGCGCCGCTACCGTTTCCGCATCCTGAATGCCAGCGTGGCACGCTGGTTCCAGGTCGCGCTGGTGAATGCAGCCGGACAACCGGTGCCGTTCCATATGGTCGCCAATGATGGAAATTTGATGGAACATGCTGTCCGCTTCTCGGATGCTGTACTTCCATCACAAGGCATCGCGGAACGCTATGACATCGTTGTGGACTTCGGTCAATTCAAGCCCGGTGACAAACTCTATTTTGTCAACGTGCTGGAACATAAGGACGGCAAAGGTCCCAATAAGCAGATCCCGCTTGACCAGGTGGTATCAGGAAAATATAAGGGTGATCCGGTAGTTGGCAAGTTTCTCGAATTCCGGGTGAAAGCCTACGATGGCGTAGATCTGAGCATGAATCCTGCCGATTTTGAACCAGGGAAGAAACAAATGATCCCGCTGCCGGGATTCTCTGCCGAAGAACTCGCAAATGCAAAACATCGCACGTTTGAATTCGGACGCGCGAATGGCTCAGATGACAAACCATGGACCATTAAGACCGATGGTGGGCAAGGATATAACATGGATCCGCGCCGGTTGTCTGCTGCGCCTGACAAGGGCAGCGTTGAAATCTGGCACCTTAAGAACGGTGGAAATGGTTGGAGTCATCCAATACATGTGCATTTCGAGGAGGGTCAGATTCTCAAACGCGGTGGACAGACTCCTCCTGAATGGGAGAAATGGGCGCGTAAAGACGTGTATCGCATTGGTGATAGGATGCCAGACACGCTTGACAGTGTTGAATTTGCGATCCGTGTAAGAGAATTTGTGGGTACATATATGGAGCATTGCCACAATACCACGCACGAAGACACGGCCATGCTGTTACGTTGGGATTCCCAGAATCCTGGCCAGGTCATTGCTATCCCCACGCCGATGCCGGACTGGGATGGTGTTGACTATGTAGAAACCAACGAAACAGATGTACCTTCTTTCAAGACCGGTGTTACTAACGTGAAATAGCAAGAAGCAGGGTTGATTGAAGAAGTAAGTAAGTAAAGGAGAAAGAAATGATGAGAAAAAGTTTGGTAGGACTATTGAGGTTAAACCTTTTAGCCATTCTCTTCTTCATCGGAATAGCCCTGGCACTCGAGAGCGCCCCCACGCGGGGCGCTCCACCGGGTTCGCCGTGGGGGGCGGATTATTTTCCCAATATTAATCTTGTCAATCAGGATGGAAAAAATGTCCGCTTCTATGATGACCTCATCAAGGGTAAGGTAGTTGTGATCAATTTCATCTTCACCAACTGCAAACTTTCCTGTTCGCTGGAAACAGCGCGGTTGCGGCACTTGCAAGCGCTCCTTGGTGATCGTGTGGGGAGTGATGTGTTTATCTACTCCATTACGATTGATCCGGCACATGACACTCCCGCAGTGCTCAAGGAGTATGCAGAGAAGTTTGGTGTTGCCCCTGGCTGGCAATTTCTTACTGGCAAAGAAGCAGATATTACGCTCTTGCGCCGGAAGCTGGGGTTACTGGGTTCGCAAGATCCTGCAGATCAATTAGATAATCATAATCTGAGCGTGCTAGTTGGTAACGAGGCTACGGGGCGCTGGACAAAACGCTCTCTAGGCGATAATTCTCAAGTGTTGGTCAGTCTGATCGGCTATCAGATGCAGAATAAGCGGATGCAGAGTCAAGAGCAGAAAAGCTATGCCGATGCGCGTGAGATCCAAGGGTTTTCGCGGGGGAATTATCTTTTTAATACGCGCTGTAGTTCATGTCACACCATAGGCGCGGGCGACGGACTTGGTCCTGATCTGTTGCAAGTAACATCACAACGAGATCGCGACTGGTTATTCCGCTGGATCAAGGAGCCGGATGTAGTCTTGGCTGAAAAAGATCCCATCGCGCTGGCGCTTTATCAGAAGTTCAAGGAATTATCCATGCCGAATCTGCAACTAAGTGATATCGATGTAGCAGCACTCATCGATTATCTGGAGAAGCAAAGTAGATTAATTACCAGTAGTAACGAATCGAAATAGCTTCTTATTAGCGGCAAGAAGAGGAAGTAGCAGTAACCTGTCCGGATGGCATGCGGTCTTGCAATCCGGACAGGTGATCCATTCCAGGAAGCAAATGTGCTTCTTCCTGTCAATAAGTAAGTATAAGGAGGTACTCAGTATAGATCCGGCCTGCAGAATTAGCTGGCTGGGCAATAACTATAAAGGAGTTATTCAAACGGAAATAAAAGGAGGTTCCTATGAAATCAATAAATTTATCTGGCAGCTTGGCAGTTCCTGCTACCAACTATCATTCAGCTACAAGGCCACAGCACCGACGATTAAACAGGGTGCAGAAACAAATGAAGGGCCTGGGAGTTCTTTCCCTCAGTCTAACTGCAGCACTCCTGTGCGGTGCCTCGTTAGCACAAACAGGTGGTGGAACAGGTGGAACAGGTGGTGGCTTTGACATTCCGACTGGAGCGCCACCGAGTCCACTTTTTGGCGCCACCCCTTTTTCGCAGAAAATGCTGATGCTTGAGGAAATGGGCTCACAACCCCTGGTTGAATGCCGCGATTGCACCTCGACTTTTCCAGAGCCAAATGATATCAGGAGTTCTCCAAATGGAGCAGCGCTTGATGCGTATCTGAGGGAACCGATCTATCCCTTCCCGACAGAGCAAGCGAATATAGCACTGCCGAATCCTTGGCAGGAACGGATTGAAACTCATACCGGCAAACTGGATCAAACGGCGTACGAAGGGCGCCCACCTGGCGAATTTTACGCCCATCAGCGCTGGCTTGAGTTCTTTCCGCAGGTATGGATACAAGCAGCCCAGTCTGGCGCACGCAGAAACGGGGGGCTGCGTAATGATCAGCAGCGACATCGTTATGCCGTAGGTGAATTTGCGCCCGGCGGTCTCTATCATAACACTACGGGGACTACTGGTTTTGAAGGAACCACCGCTGGGATCGAGGTGCGTTTCCATCCCGAATTACCTGTCCAGAATCCGAATTCGATATGGACGTTTGACGGTACCTTCCCACCGAAAATGATTACGGCGCGCTATGGTGAGCCCATCCTGTTTCGCCATTACAATGCGCTGCCGATCGATGAGGGCGCGAACAACGGCTTTGGCAGGCATACCATCACGACGCATGAACATAATGGCCACCATCCAGCCGAAAGTGATGGTTTCACGGCGGCTTTCTTCTTTCCGGGCCAGTTTTATGACTATCACTGGCCTATGATCCTTGCTGGGCATGACACTATTAATACGGACAAATCGGATCCGAGGGCGGGTGGTCCTGATGGAAAAGGCGGCATCATGCGCATCCGTGGGGATTTCCGCGAAACCATGAGCACCCATTGGTTTCATGACCACATGTTCAATTTTACGTCACAGAATGTCTATAAGGGTAACGCAGGGATGATGAATTTTTACAGTGCACTCGATCGTGGCAACGAAGGGCTGGATGACGGTGTCAACCTGCGTTTGCCCAGTGGCACCGTCCTCGATTGGGGGAATCGTGACTATGACATCAATCTGATGGTTGCGGATAAAGCCTGGGATCAGAGTGGTCAGCTTTTCTACAACATTTTCCAAACTGATGGCTTCCTCGGAGATCAGATGACGGTGAACGGGTTGTTCAAACCTTTCTTTGAGGTGCGGGCACGCCGCTACCGTTTCCGTATTCTGAATGCCAGTGTAGCGCGCTGGTTTAAAATTGCGTTGGTGACTGCAGCCGGCCAACGGGTGCCATTCCATATGATCGCCAATGACGGTAATGTGATGGAGCATGCAGTCCGCTTTCCGAATGCAACTCTTCCATCACAAGGCATCGCGGAACGCTATGACATCGTTGTGGACTTCAGTCAATTCAAGCCCGGTGACAAACTCTATTTTGTCAATGTGCTGGAACATAAGGACGGCAAAGGTCCCAATAAACAGATCCCGCTTGACCAGGTGCTATCAGGAAAATATAAGGGTGATCCGGCAGTGGGCAAGTTTCTTGAGTTTCGGGTACAAGCCTACAACGGTAAAGATTTGAGCATGAATCCTGCTGATTTTGAGCCAGGCAAGAAACAAATGATTCCGCTGCCGACGTTCACCGCGGAAGAGCTCAATAATGCGACGCATCGCACGTTTGAATTCGGTCGTGCGAATGGTGAAGATTTCAATCCATGGACCATCAAGACCGATGGCGGGCAAGGGTTTAATATGGATCCGCGCCAACTGTCTGCCGCACCTGACAAGGGCAGCGTTGAAATCTGGCACCTTGTGAACGGTGGCGAGGGTTGGTCCCACCCAATACATGTGCACTTCGAGGAGGGGCAGATTCTCAAACGGGGTGGACTGCCTCCGCCCGAATGGGAGAAATGGGCGCGTAAAGATGTATATCGTATCGGTGATTTGCCAGATACGCTTCACAGTATTGATTTTGCGATCCGTGTAAGAGAATTTGTGGGTACATATATGGAGCATTGCCACAATACCACGCACGAAGACACGGCCATGCTGTTGCGTTTTGACTCCCAGAATCCGGGCCAGCTCATTGCCATCCCCACGCCGCTACCGGACTGGGATGGCGTTACCTATCTAGAGACCAATACCACGGATATACCAACCTTCAAAATCGGTGATCTCGACGCGAAAGCAAATAGAGTCGGTTTGGAAGCAGTGGGCAATGGAAATAACGGAAATAACAACAATAACAACAATAACAACAATAACGGCAATAACTGAAATAATGGAAATAACGAATTGAAGGAAGGAGGCAATATGAATAATGGTAAAGACCGTAGTAAAGGCAGCAGCAACAACGATGTGTCAATATCCAACAGCGGAAATTTTCACGCCAGCCAGAGCTCTAACTCTGTAGGCGAGCATGACGATGGGGGATACAGGCCATAAAGGAAAAGTTCGCAGTAAATGAGGCAATGATTGCTGAGGAGAAACCTGGCTGGACTATGGAGGTCAAAGCTTCCAGCTGGATTCTTTCTCTTTCCAATCATGCTGATGTTGCTGATGTCTACTTTACAACTACCTTATCAAAGATAAGGTAGTTGTAATTAATTTCATTTCTCGAAAGCAGATAGAGTCGGTTTGGAAGGGGGAAACAACGGAAATAACAGTTTGAAAGGAGGAGAAAAGAAATAATAAAAGATCGTTTTGCATGAATGGAGTTATCTATGTAGAAACCAACATCACGGATGTACCAACATTCAAAACTGGCGATCTTGATACGGGTAATGATTAGGAAGAAATACGCTGAAAGAAGGAGAGAAAAATGATAGAAGATCGTTTTACAAGACTGAGTAGATCAGGCCTTTCAGTCAAACTCTTACATATAGAAAATTTATCCAAACCCAAGCAGGTATTCCGACGATTACGCAGAGTCCAGAGTCAAATGAGCATTAGGAAAGCTTTGCTGCTCTATTTGTCGGCAACAACCTTCTACGGCACCTCATTTCCTACCGCAAATAGCGCGAAGTTCGATATTCCGACTGGAACATCACCGACCCCGCTTTTTGGCGCCACCCCTTTTTCGCAAAAAATGCTGCTGCTTGAGGAAATGGGCTCACAGCCCTTGGTTGAATGCCGCACTTGCACCTCGACTTTACCGCAGCCAAACAATATCAGGAGTTCTCCAAAAGGAGCAGCACTCGATGCATTTCTGAAGGAGCCGATCCATCCCTTCCCGATGGAGCAAGCAAATATAGTGCTGCCGAATCCGTGGCAGGATTTGATTGAAACCCATACCGGGCCGCTCAATTTTACAGCAATTGAAGGGCGCCCACCTGGGGAATTTTATGCCCATCAGCGCTGGTTTGAGTTCTTTCCGCTGGTGTGGGTACAAACAGCCCAGTCTGGCGCGCGCAGAAACGAGGGATTGCGTAATGATCAGCAGCGACATCGCTATGCTGTAGGTGAATTTGCCCCAGGCGGTCTGTATCATAACACTACAGGTCGTGCCGGTTTTGAAGGGAGCACTAAGGGTATCAAGGTACGTTTTCATCCCAGAATGCCTGTGCAGCATCCTAAGTCAGTGTGGACGTTTGACGGTACCTTTCCACCTAAACTAATCATGGCGCGCTATGGTGAGCCCATCCTGTTTCGCCATTACAACGCGCTGCCGATCGATGAGACGACGAACAACGGTTTTGGCAGACATACCATCTCGACGCACGAGCATAATGGCCACAATCCGGCTGAGAGCGATGGCTTCGCGCATGCCTACTTCTACCCAGGGCAATTCTTTGACTATCGCTGGCCCATGATCCTCGCTGGGACCGACACCATTAATACGGACAAATCGGATCCCAGAGCAGGTACTCCCGATGGGAACGGCGGCATCATGCGCATTCGCGGGGACTATCGCGAAACCATGAGCACCCATTGGTTCCATGACCACATGCAGGATTTCACATCGCAGAATGTCTATAAAGGCAACGCTGCCATGATGAATTATTACAGTGCGCTCGACCGTGGCAATGAAGGGCTGGAGGACGGTGTCAACCTGCGTCTCCCGAGTGGCACAGCCCTGGATTGGGGGAATCGTGACTATGACGTTAACGTGATAGTTGCTGACAAAGCGTGGGATCAGAACGGTCAGCTTTTCTTCAGCATTTTCCAAACCGATGGCTTCCTCGGAGATCGGATGACGGTGAACTGGCTGTACAAACCTTATTTTGACGTACGCTCGCGCCGCTACCGTTTCCGTATTCTGAATGCCAGCGTGGCGCGCTGGTTCAAGATCGCGCTGGTAACCTCATCCGGTCAACGGGTGCCGTTCCATATGATCGCCAATGACGGTAATGTGATGGAACATGCAGTCCGCTTTCCGAATGCTATTCTTCCATCACAAGGCATCGCGGAACGCTATGACATCGTTGTGGACTTCAGTCAATTCAAACCCGGTGACAAACTCTATTTTGTCAACGTGCTGGAACATAAGGACGGCAAAGGTCCCAATAAACAGATCCCGCTTGACCAGGTGCTATCAGGAAAATATAAGGGTGATCCGGCAGTTGGCAAGTTTCTCGAGTTCCGTGTGCAAGCCTACAACGGTACAGACTTGAGCATGAACCCTGCGGATTTTGAGCCAGGCAAGAAAAAAATGATCCCACTACCGGGATTCACCGCCGAAGAGCTCAACAATGCAACGCAGCGCACGTTTGAATTCGGGCGTGCGAATGGCACAGATGACAAACCATGGACCATCAAGACCGATGGGGGGCAAGGGTATAACATGGATCCGCGTCGTGTGTCTGCCTCGCCTGACAAGGGCGGCGTTGAAATCTGGCGCCTTGTAAACGGTGGAAACGGTTGGAGCCACCCAATACATGTGCACTTCGAGGAGGGTCAGATTCTCAAACGGGGTGGATTATCTCCACCTGAATGGGAGAAATGGGCGCGTAAAGACGTATATCGTATTGGTGATATGCCAGACACACTTGGTAGTGTTGAATTTGCGGTCCGTGTAAGAGAATTTGTGGGCACATATATGGAGCACTGCCACAATACCACGCACGAAGACTCGGCCATGCTGTTGCGTTGGGATTCCCAGAATCCAGGTCAGGTCATTGCTATCCCTACGCCGATGCCGGACTGGGATGGGGTTGATTATATAGAAACCAATACCACGGATGTGCCAACCTTTAAGGTCGGTGATCTCGACGCGAAAGCAAATAGAGTCGGTTTGAAAGCAGTGGGCAATGAAAATAACGGAAACAGCGAAAATAACGAATTGGAGGAGGAAGACAACATGAATAATGGTAAAGGCCGTAGTAAAGGCAGCAATAACGATGTGCGAATATCCAACGGCGGAAATCTTCACGCCAGCCAGAACTCTAACTCTGTAGGCAAGCATGACGATGGGGGTAAAGGTCATAATGGTAGAGGTCGCAATAGGGGCGGTCATAAAGGAGGCAATGATTGATGAGAAGAAGCTTGGCTGGACTATGGAGGTGAAGGTTTGCAGCCAGACTCTTCCTCTTTGCAATCATACTGACGTTGCTGATGTCAGAAAGGCAGCGGACTATTTTCCAAATATTCCTCGTGCAAATGAGGACGGAAAAGATGTCTGCTTCTACAACTACCTTATCAAAGATAAGATAGTTGTAATTAATTTCATTTTTACTAACTGCGGCTTTCCTGTGCCCCGGAAGCAGCGCGGTTACGACACTTGCAAAAGCTCCTTGGTGATCGTGTGGGGCGCGATGTGTTTATCTACTCCATTTGGCATGCAGTCTTGCCATCCGAATTCGGATGATCTGTTCCAGGAAGCAACTGCGCTCCCTGTCAATGAGTAAATATAAGTGAGGTGATCAGGATCGATCCAGCCGACTGAATTAGCTGGCTGGCGCAATAAAGGAGTTATCCTAAATTCCTCAGTTGGAATTTAGAATGAAAATAGCTGTAATCTAGTACTATCAACGGTTCACAGCCAAAAATGTTAACTGCTCCTCAGTTACAGTAAACAAGCTGAGAGCAAGGTGTGGCAACACTTTCAGCAGATTTTGATTATTTCACTAAAATCTCATCTGATTGGTAATGCCATGGATCTTTCAAAGAACCTTAATCAATAGGGTTCTTGAGCGATTTAGGAGTCTTCAACTGAGGAATCTAGGGTTATTCAAACAAAAGGAGGTTCCTATGCAATCAATAAATTTATCTGGCGGCTTGGCAGCTCCTACTATTGACTATCATTCAGCTACAACGCCACCGCACCGACGATTAAACAGGATGCAGAGACAAATGAAGGGCCTGGGAGTTTTTTCCCTTTGTCTAACTGCAGCACTCCTGTGTGGTACCTCGTTAGCGCAAACAAGTGGCGGCTTTGACATTCCGACCGGAGCGCCACCGAGCCCGCTCTTTGGCGCCACCCCTTTTTCGCAAAAAATGGTGCTGCTTGAGGAAATAGGCACACAACCCTTGGTTGAGTGCCGCACTTGCACCTCGACTTTGCCGCAACCAAACAATATCAGGAGTTCTCCAAATGGAGCAGCACTCGATACGTTTCTGAGGGAGCCGATCCATCCCTTCCCGACACAGGAAGCGAATATAGTGCTGCCGAATCCTTGGCAGGATCTGATTGAAACCCATACCGGCAAACTAGATCAAACGGCAATCGAAGGGCGCCCACCTGGCGAATTTTACGCCCATCAGCGCTGGCTTGAGTTCTTTCCGCAGGTATGGATACAAACAGCCCAGTCTGGCGCGCGAAGAAACGAAGGGCTGCGTGATGATCAGCAGCGACATCGCTATGCTGTAGGTGAATTTGCACCAGGTGGTCTCTACCATAACACTACAGGTCGTGCCGGTTTTGAAGGGACCACTGTGGGTATTCAGGTACGTTTCCATCCCAATATGCCGATCCAGCAGCCGAATTCGGTATGGACATTTGACGGGACATCCCCGCCGAAACTAATCACGGTGCGCTATGGGGAGCCCATCCTGTTTCGCCATTACAATGCGCTGCCAATCGATGAGGGTGCGAACAACGGTTTTGGCAGGCATACCATCACAACGCATGAGCATAATGGCCATCATCCAGCAGAAAGTGACGGTTTCGCAGGAGCTTTCTTCTTCCCGGGGCAGTTTTATGACTATCGCTGGCCTATGATCCTCGCTGGGACCGACACCATTAATACGAACAAATCGGATCCCAGAGCGGGTGCTCCTGATGGGAAGGGCGGCATCATGCGCATCCGTGGAGATTTCCGCGAAACCATGAGCACGCATTGGTTCCATGACCACATGCTCGATTTTACGTCACAGAATGTCTACAAGGGCAATGCTGCCATGTCAAATTTCTACAGCGCACTCGATCGCGGCAACGAAGGGCTGGATGACGGTGTCAACCTGCGTTTTCCGAGTGGCACCGCCCTCGATTGGGGGAATCGTGACTATGACATTAACTTGATGGTCGCGGATAAAGCCTGGGATCAGAGTGGTCAGCTTTTCTTCAACATTTTCCAGACTAATGGCTTCCTCGGAAATCAAATGTTGGTGAATGGGTTGTTCAAACCTTTCTTTGAGGTGCGAGCGCGCCGCTACCGTTTCCGTATTCTGAATGCCAGTGTGGCGCGCTGGTTCAAAATTGCGCTGGTGACCGCAGCCGGCCAACGGGTACCATTCCATATGATCGCTAATGACGGTAATGTGATGCAACATGCTGTCCGCTTTCCGGATGCTATTCTTCCGTCACAGGGTATCGCAGAACGCTATGACATCGTTGTGGACTTCAGTCAATTCAAACCCGGTGACAAACTCCATTTTGTCAACGTGCTGGAACATCAAGATGGTAGGCGACCTAATCAAGAGATCCCGCTGGAAGATATCCTGTCAGGGGAATATCAGGGTGATCCAGCAGTGGGCAAGTTTCTTGAGTTCCGGGTACAAGCCTACGATGGCACAGACTTGAGCATGAATCCTGCTGATTTTGAGCCAGGCAAGAAACAAATGATCCCGCTGCCGACATTCACCGCGGAAGAACTCAATAATGCAACGCATCGCACGTTTGTATTCGGACGTTCGGATGGCGCAGATGATAAACCATGGACCATCAATACCGATGGGGGGCAAGGGTTTACTATGGATCCGCGCCGGCTATCTGCTGCGCCTAACAAGGGTGGCGTTGAAATCTGGCACCTTGTGAACGGTGGCGGCGGCTGGGCTCACCCGATACATCCTCACTTCGAGGAAGGGCAGATCCTGAAAAGAGGCGGATTGCCTCCCCCTGAGTGGGAAAGATTTGCGCGCAAAGATATGTATCGTATCGGTGATTTGCCAGATAGCCTTCAAAGCGTCGATATAGTAATGCGCACGCGGGAATTCACGGGTTCATATGTGGAGCATTGCCACAATACCACGCACGAAGACACCTCCATGCTGTTGCGTTTTGACTCCCAGAATCCGGGCCAGCTCATTGCCATCCCCACGCCGATACCGGACTGGGATGGAGTGGTCTATGTGGAAACCAATGCCACGGATGTGCCAACCTTCAAAATCGGTGATCTCGACGCGAAAGCAAATAGAGTCGGTTTGGAAGCAGTGGGTAATGAAAATAACGAAAATACCGACAATAACGGCAATAGCGGTAATAGTGGAAGTAACTGAAATAATGGAAATAACAGGTTGGGGGAGGGAGGCAACGTGAATAATGGTAAAGGCCTTAATAAAGGCGGCAATAACGATGTGTCAATATCCAATACCAGTAATCTTTATGTCAGCTAGAGCTCTGTAGGCGAGCATGGCAATGGGGATACAGGCCTAAAGGAAAAGGTCGTAATAAATGAGGCAATGATTGTTAAGGAGAAGCCTGCTGGACTATAGAGATCAAGGTTTCCAGCCGGATTCTTCCTCTTTCCAATTACACTGATGCTGCTGATGTTGCTGACGTCAAAAAGGCAGCGGACTATTTTCCAGATATCCCTCTTGTAAATGAGGGTGGAAAAGATGTCCGCTTCTTTTATGATAATCAGCTCAATTCCAATAAACCCTGTCACACATAGGCACGTGTACGATAATCAAATCCGAAATTTAGCTAGCCCGGATATTTCACCAAACCGGCCTTTACTGCAATGCGAAAGTTGATGAGCAAGCGTTTCCGGATAGATTTATGCAAATCCAGTTTGTACCGTTAGTCTATGCAGGCATTGGCGGGAAATTTCGGCATTTTTCTACCACTACTTCGCGCCAATAATCGCAGATATTGGTTTGACGCGGGATACTTAAACCTGCTCGCAAATCTCTTTGCCATCTTATTTATACCGTCTGATTCACCTTCGTATCATGTTTGATTTGGAAATAAAATTAAATCGTAGTAAAAACTTGGAAAACAGCGCTGTAACACATATAATTGTCAATTGATTCAGACTCTTTTAGTTTTTATGATGGTAACCATCAGCAACGACCAGTAGATCGTGCGGCCAGCTCCGCTGCCTGTACTCAAGTGCAAAGCAATTCCGCAACACTCCACACTTGCGCGATTGAGGTATGCTGAATTTCCTGGAGTCCAAAGTTTCATAAAATATAGACATGAAATGAAGGACAAGAATGGAACAATTACCGCGAACACGATATAGCCAGGAATTTCGTGAGCAATCGATCAAGTTTTTTAAAGAAAGTGGGGCTGCACCTCAACGTACTCGAGAGACCTATAGTGCGAAACGCTTAGCTGGGTTTACGTTGTAAGCAAAAACGCAAATTTAAGGGAACAATCGATTCTAAACATCATTTACCGTTCACACCCTCTAATATTCTGGAAAGAGGGTTTTCTGTTAGCGCACCTTACAAAGCATAGGCCAGCGATATCACCTATATTCCTATGGACGAAGGCTGGCTATATTCTTACTGGAATGAAAGGCCCCTATTTAACAGGGAACTGGTGGGTCATGCCATGAATGAAAGAATGACAACGGATCTGGTTATACAGGCTTTATTTCGTGTAGCAAAATAGAAAATTGTCGAATATATAGAAGATCTTTCATAACTGGCAGCGCAAGCAGGTAGTGATAAAGTATCCCCGCGCACGCATCCGGCACGCTGGTCAAGAAGAAGCCGTTACCTTCTGCCTTTAACACCACTTCGATCTGTTCAGAGCCACCTTCATGACCTTGGATGGCTCTGTCATCAGCTTCACGACGTGCCGCCCCGGTACATAAATGCAGAAATCAATACCCGTTTCAACCAGCTCGGCACCAATAAAAAAACGCTGACTACCTATCACCATGTCTTCTGCTTCTTAGTTCGTTCTAATTGCTACCTCAAGTCACCTTAACATTCGCAGTTTCTCCCTTGCGCACCAGCAGCATGAGAGAGCGTGACACTACTTCGAGTCCCTCCTCCCTCTGCCAGAGTTTGCACAACTGCCTCCCAGTCTCGGATTCAGAGTATCCACCAGAATCCGCCAGCGACCAGGTTTTTGCAAGATCGGGAGCGAATAATCAATCACAGTATTCTCTGCGCCTGTTCATCTTAAGATGATTTGTTTGTTAATTACCCGTTACTATCTGTCCCCGTACTTCTCCGCCGGGATGAGCATTGCTATGAATATTCACATAGGTATTCCCTGCGTGCATCGCTTCGGCCAGATCTTTTAAGGTTTTTATGTCTTGTTGAATAGAGTTCATACATGTGTTTGCGACAATATTTGCGTCAGTGAGTGTCGCCTTGATTTCCACCATGCCATCGACCCCGCCGGTAATTACACCTGATAGAAAGGCTACTATCGGTCCATTCTTGCCTACAGCCCCACAATGAATATGCGCTCCTGCTTGACCAAGTAACCCTACCGGCTCATCTCTAGAGCTTTGAGCCTTAAGCTCGTACGCCATCTCTGTGAGCTCTTGATTAAATGCAAAGTTCGCTTTTCCTTGTACCTGGGTAACCACAGGAGGAACTTCCTGGTCTCCGGTAAGCTTAGCCGTAATATAGCCTTGCAAAAACAGTTGTTCAACTGGGGTAAGCCTAATAGCCATGTCGCTACTATAAACGTTTCTAGCGAGAAGTATAAAGACTAGAAGTATAAGGACTAATAGGTAAGATACTGTCATAGCTGTTTTCATGATTTGATCTCCTTTTGGTTATTGAATGTCTTTCTGTGAAAGACTCTTGATTGAATCCAGGATAAGAGATAGGAGTAATAAATGCTTTTATTAAACTCTAATGGTTTTTAAATAGGTTATTGAAATATGTAAATAAAAAAAATACGTGCAAACACGTAGAAATCAGCTTTATCATCAATTGATCAAATATTTTTTTGACTGAAGTTATGCAATATTCCAAAAGTTAAGTGTATTTTTGTCTTTCAGTTAATTCCATATCTAAATCAAACTTGACTTTGTCGGCTTCACCTTGCCGTATTATTTATACTGACATGGTCTAATGAATTCGGACAGCCCAGTTAAGGGAAAATGATCTTAACTGGAGGGAGAGATGGTAACGAGAAAGCAATACACAAAGGAATTCAAATTAGATGCAGTTAGTTTGGTACTGGATCAGGGCCACACGACATCAGAAGTATCTCGAAGCCTGGAAATCAACGGCAATATGCTCAGAAGGTGGATCAGGGAATATCAGGCAGATGATAATGAACAGGCATTCCGGG
>NZ_FNPJ01000008.1 GCF_900107265.1 Nitrosomonas sp. Nm33
ACTTCGCAAAGCGGCTTAAGATTTTGAAGGGGCTTACACCCTATGAATACATCTGCAAAATATGGACAAAAGAGCCGGAACGTTTTAATGTTAATTCATTCCAGCACACCGTGGGACTAAACACCTAGATGAGTAGGTAAAAAAGGCGGTTGCTTCTAATGTAAACATGCTCAAGCAATTCTCTGAAACCATTGCCACTCCTCGCTCAGGCTTCCTTGCCTATTTCGACAGAAATGGTTTATCAACCAGACCGTTGGAGGCATCAACTACAAGATCAAAACGTTACATAAAATGGCTTATAGCTTTAGAGATGCCAAATTCTTTAAGCTAAAATTCATTGCGATGCATGAAACCAATTATGTTCTAGTCAGTTGAATGCGAAGCATGCATTGGCCGAGTAAACCAAAAATTGATTATTCATGATATTGCGCATGGCAAAGCAATAAAATGATTTCTGGGAGTTGACAAATAATTAATGTTAATGGTATTAATAAAAAAGATTAATAACACTGATACTAGTAATGAGAATGATGATGAGAATGATAATTAATTAAATATCATTAATTCATATTAATAATCAGTATGTTATAAATATTAGTGAGTAAAAAAATATAATAAAATGAATTAAAAAGGAATTTTACTTTACTGTAACTATCGAATTTTAAATTTCTAAAAAATTTGAGGCAAGGAAATGGAACAAGGAGGATCAAGAAAGAAAAGGAAAAAATAGAACTACAGAAAGTAATCGATGAAGATAGAAAGTTTAATATCTTCTAAAAAATAGGTGACTGCATAGACCGTCAGTGGAATTTTTATCGATTCAACGATAATGCTGCTATTTTTATGCTTTACAACTATTTACAACAAAACTTATTGATTAATTGGAATATTTATTTAGCATGAACCAATACTTATAACTATGACAAATAGTTATAACAATAAACGAAAATTTATAAGCAATTATTGCAATTAATCAAAAATCTATGTTGTTATGAGCCTTTATTAGCAAAATATTTATCTAAATATCATATCAAGTATTAATTAAATTGGAAAGGGTATAAGGGCATATTTTTATCTTTTATTGGAGAAATATAATGAATTTTCGTCATAAAACATTTATCACTAGTTTGCTTTTATTAGTGTTATCGATTGTTATGACCACAACTGCGTTGGCCAAAAGCGCCGAGCTAGAATTCAAAGCAATAGTAACAGAAATAAATCTGCCTTCCGAAGGTGAAAGCTCTGTTCGCGTCAAATTATTGAGCAACCTTGAGAATAATGTAGAAATTCCCGTCATGGTTACAGGGGCGACAGAAATTGAATCACATGGTGATGAAATAGCTTTATCTGAGTTAAGGGTCGGATATTTTGTCAAGATTAATGGTTTTTTTAGACCTTCTGGAATAGTAGTTGCTAATCAAATCGATGCGTTGGATAGCCACCTTGGAGAATACCGCATTCGAGGCTTGATCGAGCAGGTAGAAGAAGCGCCAAATGATAAGCTCGTTACAGTCTGGCACGACGATATCATGAGCGCTCCGACAGTGGAATTCATGCCAAATGGCAGGCGCATTACGGTAATCGACGTTCCTGTTCAAGTTGATACAAACACAGCTATTCGCAGGAGAGAGATGGGTGTCTCTCGCGGTTTGACTATGGAGGCATTGCAACCTGGGCAAAGCGTTGATATCAAGGGTGTATTTAACAATGGTGTGTTTCTTGCCGAGCGCATCGAAGTAGGACACCGTCCTGAAGGGGAGATCAAGTTGAAGGGCACTGTAGCAAGCGTAGCGAATGGCTCGGTCAGTATCGTCAATGTTAGCGGCGTGAATATGGCTGTGGTTCCGAATGACACAACCAAAGTACGTGGAAATCTAGCCGTAGGAGAGCTTATCGAAGTAAAAGGCCATTTTAATAAAAATATGCAGGTAGTTGCCGAAGAAATCAAGGTCGACGTTAACCGTAACGGCCATACTGGCGACGATCATGATTTTAGCCGAAGATCGTGATGCAAACACAAAGTAGTATTTGATGCAGCACTCTAAATATTAAGTGGTATCGCTGACTTGAAGGAAAAAGTGAAATTCAATTTTGAGTTGGATGATAGCAAGCTCGATCAAGAATCATCGGTATTGCAGCCAATTTTAGATGCAGTATCAAAGTATCACCCATTATCCTAGATAAACAGTTGATCGCTCATCCTGGAATTAACATTATGAATATAATGATTCTTATTATCACTTTCATTCGCATCTTATGGGTGTTTCCGCTTCGGTGTGGATTGCATGATTTTGCAAGTACATGGCTGTGTTGTAACACCTTGGAATGGAGCGACCATTCCGCGTCGTTGCGTCTTTCCTGCACTTGCAAAACCGTTCACTCCATCCCACTCAACTGGAATCCAGGATTATTGTTCGTTAAGTATCAATGGTACAAACAATCGAAATCCTGGGCGAAAAAATGACTAAGTTCATTTATCGCTCAGATCGATGCCACGGATTTCGATCCGCGTCTTATGAGCACGAGGCGCTAAAAAATAGATAGTGGCATTTTAGTTTTTAACTTTAAAAATGAGGACATCATGTCGAGCATTAAACACTTTTTAGCTTTACTACTCGTTCTACCTGGCCTGGTCTGGGCAGGTTCAAACGAAATAAGATTTGAACTCAATGATATGCCAGGTAACTGGTTCAGAAACATCAATGGGCCAGTTGCTGGCTCAGGCTCATTAGGAGTTGGTACGCCAGGCGTCCGAGTTAAGTTCGGGATGGATTCAGAGACGGTGCATACCATGACCAGTCTGCTGTTCCCGAAGGGCGCCAAGAATATGCCGTTTGATACTGATGCGCAAAGGGGCAGTGCGGAAGTTGAATTGACTACACCCGGTTTATATGTATTTGTCTGTCAGGTTCACCCTTTTATGTTGGGTACCGTAATCGTGGATGATCCGGCCACAGAAGGATTGGATCTGGGAGATAACGTTACGTTGGCCAATGGCATCACCGTGCCTACCAGCAGTGATTTGGCAACACGTTTATTGCGCGGTTTTCTAGTGTTGACCGAACCAGATAACTGGCAGAATTTTGCATCAGGAAAGCCATGGCATATCAATTATCCGAATGTGGATGTACGTACCGATAGTGGTGTTGTTAATCTGGCCGAGGTTTTGACAGCACGCTATGATAACGATACTTCGCTGCCGGCACTTTTAACGCCGACTCAACAGGGAGTAGGGGAAGTGTGGGTCAATACCCAGTTTGAACTGACAGCTAACAAGAAAAAACCGGGAGCTGCCACAGCGGTGAATGCCACTAACTGGGAAGTGAGTCGCAAAGTATTTTTGCCGAACATCGATATGAACAATCCGCATAATATGTGGACCGATCGCGCACAAAATCTGATTTATGTCACTGAATGGTTCAGTAGCAAGCTGACAATCTTTAATCGCCGCAATGGCCAGTTTGTAAGCCGGGTATCGGTGGGCGATGCACCAGCACATGTGATGACGCGCGTGGACACTGATCAACTACATGTTTCGATCAATGGTTCCAACGATCGGGAATCAGTAGTTGAACTATCGCCACTTAGCGCTAATGTGGAACGGAGAATCGATATTGGCAGACCAGGTCCCCATGGACATTGGATGGGACATGATGGTGGCACTATGGTAACGCCCAATGTGTTTACGGGAGATTCAACGATTTTTGATTTTGCTCGAGATGCCATCCGTAATATTGTTCCGACCGGCGGTCCTGAGGCTCATCCGATTGCCGCGGGTATGTTGCCAGATTCCAGTAAATACTATGTGGCTAATTTTCTTGACAGTACCATAACTGTGATTGAAACGGCAACTGGAAACATCTTGAAGACAATCAATTTACTACAAAATTATGATCCCGTTTCTGGAGATATAACTGGCCCAGTTGGCGCTTTGCCGATCCAAACACCAGTAAGTCCTGATGGGATTGCCATGGTTACGGCCAATATTCTGACCGATACCATCACTATCATAAATACTAAAACTGATGAGCTAGTTGCCGCGCTTCCTTGTGCCGCGGGTTGCCATGGCGTGCAGTTTGGCGCCAAAAATGGAGGCGGATATTATGCTTATGTGAGCAGTCAAGCAGCTAATGTATTGCAAGTAGTGGATATCGACCCAAATGGTGATGGCAATCCGGCTGACGCGGCAGTGATAGGCAGAGTTTTGCTGACACCGGGTGCAAACACAGCTATGGATGACACTATTACAGCTTACTCAGGAATGGGTGGGCAAGGGGTGCTGGCTGTTCCTGTGGTTTACAATGGCTGGGTGCAGAATTTGCCCCAGGAATGGAAAGACCAATTGACGGTGAAGCAGCGCGATCCGCTGAAATAATTGTTTTATCAAGGTTTTTGCACTAAAAACCTTTTTTCGGGGGAGGATGATCGGCTCAGGTTAATAGATTGTGCCCGATCCTTCTCCCATCGGACATGTAGTAGCTTCTACTGATATTTCTTCGTATTCAAGTTGGCTTTGCAGTTTCTATCTTGTGTGTTGTAGCTCCTTGGAATGGAACGACCATTCCGTGTCGTTGCGCCTTCCCTGGCACTCGCAAAACCGCACACTCCATCCCGTACAGCTGAAATCTAGGTTTATCTAGGTTTGTTGTCTATCAAATATCAATGCATCCCGCACAACTGAAATCTAGATTTATTGTCTATTAAGTATCGATGGTGCAAACAATCGAAGTCCTGGACGAAAAAATGGCTGAGTTCATTTATCGCCCAGATCGATGCCACGGATTCCGATCCTTGCCTCATGAGTACGAGGCACTAGAAAATAGATAGTGGCATTTTAGCTTTTAATTTAAAAGTGAGGAAATCATGTTTACCATTAAACACTTTTTAACTTTACTAGTTGTTCTATCTGGCTTGGTGGTTTGGGCAGGTTTAACAAGTTCAAACGAAATAAGATTTGAACTCAATGATATGCCAGGTAACTGGTTCAGAAACACCAATGGGCCAGTTGCTGGCTCAGGCTCATTAGGAATTGGTACGCCTGGCGTCCGAGTTAAGTTCGGGATGGATTCTGATACCGTACATACTATGACCAGTTTGCTGTTTCCGAAGGGCGCCCAGAATATGCCGTTTGATACTGATGCGCAAAAGGGCAGTGCGGAAGTTGAATTGACCACACCCGGTTTATATGTATTTGTCTGTCAGGTTCACCCTTTTATGTTGGGTACCGTAATCGTGGATGATCCAGCTACAGAAGGATTGGATCTGGGAGATAACGTTACGTTGGCCAATGGCATCACTGTGCCTACCAGCAGTGATTTGGCAACACGTTTATTGCGCGGTTTTCTAGTATTGACCGAACCAGGTAACTGGCAGAATTTTGCATCAGGAAAGCCGTGGCATATCAATTATCCGAATGTGAATGTACGTACCGATAGCGGTGTTGTTAATCTGGCTGAGGTTTTGACAGCACGCTATGGTAACGATATTACGCTACCGGCACTTTTAACGCCGTCTCAACAAGGGGTAGGGGAAGTGTGGGTTAATACCCAGTTTGAATTGACAGCCAACAAGAAAAAACCGGGGGCTGCCACAGCAGTGAATGCCACTGATTGGCAAGTGAGTCGCAAAGTGTTTTTGCAGATGAACAACCCGCATAATATGTGGACCGATCGCGCACAAAATCTGATTTTTGCCACTGAATGGTTTAGTAGCAGGCTGACAATCTTTGATCGCCGCAGTGGCCAGTCTGTAGATCGGGTATCGGTGGGTGATGCACCGGCACATGTGATGACGCGTGTAGACACCGATCAACTCCATGTTTCGATCAATGGTTCCAACGATCGGAACTCAGTAGTTGAACTATCGCCACTTGGCCGTAATGTGGAACGGAGAATCGATATTGGCAGACCAGGTCCCCATGGGCATTGGATGGGACATGATGGCGGCACCATGGTAACGCCCAATGTGTTCACGGGGGACTCAACAATTTTTGATTTTGCTCGAGATGGCATACGTAATATTGTTCCGACCGGCGGTCCTGAGGCTCATCCGATTGCCACGGGTATGATGCCAGATTCCAGTAAATACTATGTGGCTAATTTTCTCGACAGTACCATAACTGTGATTGAAACGGCAACTGGAAACATCTTGAAAACAATCAATCTACTGCAAAATTATGATCCTGTTTCCGGACAAATAACTGGCCCAGTTGGCGCTTTGCCGATCCAAACACCAGTAAGTCCTGATGGGATTGCCATGGTCACGGCCAATATTCTGACCGATACCATCACTATCATAAATACCAAAACTGATGAGCTGGTCGCCGCACTTCCTTGTGCCGCTGGCTGCCATGGCGTGCAGTTTGGCGCCAAAAAAGGAGGTGGATATTATGCTCATGTGAGCAGTCAGTCAGCTAATGTATTGCAAGTAGTGGATATCGACCCAAATGGTGATGGCAATCCGGCTGACGCAGCACTAGTAGGCAGAGTTTTGCTGACACCGGGTGCAAACACAGCCATGGATGACACTATTACAGCTCACTCAGGAATGGGTGGGCAAGGGGTGCTGGGTGTTCCTGTGGTTTACAATGGCTGGGTGCAAAAATTGCCCCAGGAATGGAAAGACCAATTGACTGTGAAGCAGCGCGATCCACTGAAATAATCGTTTTATCAAAGGTTTTGCGCTAAAAACCTTTTTTCCGGGGGAGGATGATCGGCTCAGGTTAATAGATTGTGCCCGATCCTTCTCCCACTGGACGTGTGGTTTTAGCTTTTACTGATATTTCTTCGTATTCAGGTTGGCTTTGCAGTTTCTATCTTGTGTTTCGCTACAGTTTTCGTAACTGCTTCGGGGTTATTTCCTTTCAACCTAAGATTTGTCACTTTATACTTCGACATCAAGCACCAAACACATGGTGCTGATCTAGTAGGTATGCAGTATATGTCAATGTTTCTTTACTCAAATTCCGTTTCACTCATTGGGTGACTCCTTCGTTTAACCGGAAAAACTTTATAGTAGTATGTTTGAGGCAGATTTTGTAGGCTTAATCGTGGAAAATAGGATTACTGCATGCGAAGTTAAAGTCTATGATCTTCCCCTTTCTTTTTTGATATATTGCGCAGGGAAGAACTGATTCCTATAAAGGAATGTCTGATTTAATAAGGTAGTTTTATTTTCTAAAATAATTTTTATAGACAGTAAGCCATGCCATACTCAATTGTTATCATATTACTTGCCCTCCTGACATTTCCCGCAATACTTTATGCTGACAGCAGTAAGGAAGTGACGGGTTTGTGGTTAACCAAAAAAAAGGATGTCGCCGTGCGATTAGAGTACTGCAATGATAAGAGTTTGTGCGGTCATATTGCCTGGCTCAACCCTAAAGAAAGCTCAGAAAATCCGACACTGTGTGGCACCAAAGTATTGTGGGATATGCGATCAAAAAAAGATGATCCTACTGAATGGGTAGGAGGAACCCTTTACAAAGCTGATGAAGATAAGTATTACAGTGCTAATCTCCGTCTGGCAGATGCAAATACCTTAGATCTGCGCGTCTATATTGGTATTCCGATACTTGGCAAAACCAAAAAACTAACCCGGATAACAGAAAGCACACATCCACCTTGCCATTTGTTGGCTAAAGATTAAGATTATTATTCAATTCTTATCAAGTAGTGGAGTTGATCGGGCGTTGCCAATTTATTCCATTTCTAACAGGCTGTTGAAAAACTATCTGCATTGCCGCTGCGGTGTTAAAAACAGGCTCAAAATGCTCATTTATCAGGTATAAACTCTGTTTTTCTCGCCTGTTTTTGCCTATCATTGACTGCCTCAAATACGTTTTTCAACAGCCTGCTAAATCAAACTTGACTTGGTCGGCTTCTCCTTGCCGTATTATTTATTTTCCGTAGCTCCATTTCTTTCCCTATTGGAAATAAGATTGTTCAATTGTGATAGACGCTGAGTCATCAGCCATCGTACCAAGGTAAACCCGGTGACTGAGGCCAACAAATGATGCCAGTCACCAAATTGCATGGTGGCAAACAATGCCACTGTTGCCAGTACTATGCGAAATACCATACTTGCTGCCATCTGCAGAACGGGATAGGAGCGACGTGATAATGTTTGTAGAGAATGCCACAGCGCCAGGAGGAACAGCAATCCAAGCATCACGCCTGCAGCAAATGCAATCATTAATGTCAGAATCAGATTTGTCATGCTGTGCTGACTTGTGAAAATATGCCAGTATGATTGAGATGAATAGGAGTGTAATCGATGAGCATTCCTGGGAATAGGTGTATTAATTCACTTCTAAATCAAACCTGATTTTATCGGCTTCTCCTTGCCGTATTATTTATACTGTCTGCAGTTCGTTCTTGCGCCATGTTTGATTTGGAAATGGAATAAGATTCTTTGAGATTGTTTTAAAACTCTTGAATCTTTTTTCAATTGCTATTCCTGCGAGAATACGTGTTAAAAAAGAAGTGACTCCTTCTTCAGATTAGAAAGGCATGGTGGATGTGAATCATCCTAAAAACTGTTTGTAGGATCATCTATGATTTTGTCCATAATTCCAGCCACGCGCTATTTTCTGCTGCCAGCACTGTTTCACATTCCATTATCCAATCAGCCGCTGCAGTCTTATCAATCAACATTTTCAGCTTAAGCTCTTCAAGCTGATTGGCCTTGGCGCGATAGTTTGGAATGAGTTTATCAAAGCGGGCAGCCTCAAGATGCGATACTATTATGCCTCCCAGCGTAGTTAGAACAGCAGCAAGGGCTGCCAAATCAATGTCGATAAAGGGTGTGGCTGCTATTGCTGCAATGAAAGCAGCTGCGAACGAAAGTACCCATTCCATGGTATGTAATCGTTGAGAATATTTGTCGTATTGGATGGCTCGATCACGATAGTACTTGATTTGGGTATCAATTCGCTGTTCCATGTATTCATTTAGATCCAGATCTTTTCTGGGACAGCTACCATCATTTTTGGCTTTTCTCTCAAACTGGAGCAGATCACTCACCTTATTTTCAATCTTGGCTTTCTGGTGAAGGAGAATACTGTCGCGTGTATGAAGATCAGTGTATAGGCCGGCTTGGGTAGCGTAGAGAAAAGCTTCTCTTTTTAATGCTTCGGAAGCCATGCGCGCCTGCAAATGGCGGTCGATGATATCTTTGTTCAGCCACCTTGCAGTGATAAACGTGACAAACGTAAGACTTATCGCGCTCATTACCGCAAGATAGTTCGCAATATTTGGACTGATTTGCTGGGTTGCAAACGCTGCAAACAAAGCGCCCAGGATTGAAGCAATAAATGTTGAATAGCGTGCGCGATCGGTAGCAGATTTTAGGGCATTGGCTGTTTCTGACCAGACTGCCTGACGATTGGCAACGGATTCTAAGATGGACATTATAGGAGCTTTTTTCTTTTTAACAAGTTGTTGCAAGCAAAGCTGCTAGGTGCGGTAAACGGTATTTTGCCTTAAAAACAAAGTTTGCAAGAATACAATGCTACTATCTTGTCAACTTCTTAGAATTATCTTTGATAGAGCTTTTTTGACAATCAATATGTAAAAAATCCCTCAGTAAAAATTAGAGCTAATAAGTTGATTTTCAATTGCTAAATAAACTCTGTCTCTTCCAGCATTTTTAGCCGCATAAAGTGCTTTATCTGCTGCTTTTACCAACTGCTCGTCACTTTTCATAGCTGCATCTTTCAAGGCAATACCGATACTGATAGAAATCTGAATACGGATTTCGTCAATATTAATTTCTTGCATTCTTACATGCTGGCGTAGTCTTTCTGCAAGAGGAAAAACAGATTTCGCATCTGTGCATCCATTCGGGCAAATCATCAAAAACTCTTCTCCCCCTATACGGCAAAAAATTTCGCCTTTACGTGTAATATTTCGTATGGAAGTAGCAACTTCCTTGAGTACTTTATCGCCTATAGCATGACCATAGGTGTCATTGATCTTTTTGAAATGATCAATATCGATCAGCATGACTGCTATGCATTGACCAGATCGTTTCGCGTTATTCCAGATTCCGGTTAATGCTTTCATGCCAGCGCGACGGTTGGGTATTCCTGTTAGCATATCAGTCAATGCAGCATGTTTTAGTTTATGGTTTGTTATGGCCAATTCAGCGGCGAAGCGTTTGAGATATGCCCGATCGCGCTCCCAAGTTTCCCGCAGCTTTTTATAATGCCAGGCAGCACGCAATCTGGCACGAAAGGCAGGAACATTGATCGGTTTTGTCACATAATCATTAACCCCTGCTTCAAAAGCCTCTGCAATCTTTTTATCATCTTCGTAACCCGTAAGCATGATGATGTAGATATTTTGACCCCAATCTGCAGCACGTAACGATCGAGTTAATTCCAGACCATCCATGACTGGCATGGCCCAGTCAGTTACGATAATATGGGGCATTATATCCATAACTATTGACAATGCTTGTTTGCCATTACTGGCTGAGAATACGGTGTGACCGAGAGTGTTGGACAACACCTCTTCAGCAATTTCAAGGCCGAATGGATCATCCTCAACTAAAAGTACCCTCAAGGAAGTGTCGTTCGTTGTCATTTCCAGGGAAGGTGCAGAAGCGCTGACCATCTTATGAAAAGATGGAAGATTTGCAGTTTTTATCTTAAGTATTTTTCCACAAGAGTGCCATTCCTGAGTAATTTGGTCTATAAGGCTACTAAATGATTCTGTGTCAAGGCCAATTTTGCTACCGAGTAACATAAGCTCAGAAATTCGATCAGTGCGCTCTGATTCCGAAGCTAATCCCAAATCAGCGATTTGTTTGGCTAAATGCACCAGGTTCACGAGTTGAAATGGACAAGAGCCTTCAGAAAAACCCGATTCTGTGGGTACTTCATGATAATAAATCGCTTCTACTAAAATCATGGGAATGCCAAAATCGATCAGCATGGCCGCGGTCAATTGGTTGTGATCCGTTTGCAGAGACTGCTGCTCAAGTGCAACCAGAGAAATGCTCGAGTCTTGTTTTTGTTTTTCTGCCAGCTCTGCATATTCTTCTGGATGAGTTGTAGCGAGCATTAAACACCCGATACGTGCCATTAAACCACAAGCAAATAGCTCATCTTGCGCACAAACTCGAGTCGTTTTGCCTAACTCCTGCATAGCAAGCGCCATCAACAACGAATGTGACCAAAATTCTTGATAGTTAAATCCTTTACAAGAGCCATTCTGATATTGATCTATCAGTGAGAATCCTCTTGCTAGCTGTTTGATAACGGGTAAACCAGCACGAGAAACAGCCTCTGATAGAGAAGTAATAACATGGGTAGTCTGATTTGATACATTAACTAGATGAATGAGGTAACTGCAGAGCGCCGAATCAGTTTGAATGAGCTTGGCAATTTCGTTGTAGGTAACATCTTTTTGCTGGCAAGCCTCTAATAACGCCTGTGCGATTCCCTTGGAACTCGGGAGTAATGAGTTAATTTTTAATTGATCGATATCAGCTATTTTCATAGCGTGATTCCTTTAATTCGATTATTTTAATTCCCTGTACAGTTGCGGTGAAATCAAGGTTTTTGACCGAGTGATGATTGCTCAAACAATAGCAAGAAGATGAGTTTAATCATCAAGCAAACTATTTATAACGCTTTAATCAATCTTGATATTATTAAGAGAGATATTCTGAGTAATTCATGGAATTATGATCTGTATCAAAATTATCTTATGTAATTCGAATTTAATTATACATAATGCATTATCTAAGTTAAGTATACAAAGATAAATAGTTCTCAAATCGATGATTCGATGGTTAATTAGACTTCATTTAATTAGTTTGGTGATAAAACTGGATGTGATTCAATAGATCAGGAAATTCAATTAACATGGAATCACTGAGGTAAAACATGAGCAATATAAGAAAAAAGTTTTACGAAAAAATTTAAGTTTGCCTGAATAGGCAAGGGGCATTTGGAAAGATAGTTATTTTGAGGTAACAGGTTCAAAAGGCGGAATAAAAATCTGTTGATAATCAACTGACAGGATATCGAGTTTTTCAATGCCAGCAGGGGTAAGCAGAGTGACAGTATCGCCTTCGCGAGCAGAGATCAACGCGCGTGCTACCGGAGATATCCAGCTGATATAGCCTCTCAAAGGATCGATTTCATCTACCCCAACGATAGAAACAGTTTTTTCATGACTATTCTGATCAGCGTAGCAGACGGTTGCGCCAAAAAAGATGCGTGATGGATCTTCACGTGGTGTTGTCGGATCGACTATTTCAGCCATATCCAGTCGTTTGGATAGAAAGCGTAGCCGCTTGTCTATTTCACGCAGACGTTTCTTGCCATAGATGTAATCACCATTTTCTGAACGATCTCCATTGCCAGCAGCCCATGCGACTGTTGCGGTAACATCGGGTCGTTCTTTATTGAGCAGCCATAAATATTCTTCGGTCAGGCGAGCATGACCGCCTGGAGTAATATAGTTCTTGCTACCAATAGGTAGCGGAGAAGCAGATGCTTCTTCATCAAACTCGTCAGCTGTATCCATTTCTTTTATAAATGCTTTACTCATGGGTGTACTGTCCTATTTCAGAGAGCTATTTACAGCGGAATTCAGCAGACATGGCATGGGCTTGTAGTCCTTCTCCTCTGGCCAAAGTGGAAGCGATAGCACCTAGTGTGGTGGCGCCTTGTGGTGATACCTGGATCAGGCTGGTGCGTTTCTGAAAGTCGTAAACGCCTAAGGGTGAAGAAAAACGTGCCGTACCGGAAGTCGGTAGCACGTGATTGGGTCCAGCGCAATAATCTCCCAGCGCTTCACAAGTATAATGTCCCATGAAAATTGCACCGGCATGCTTCAATTTGTCGATCCACTGCTCTGGTTTAGACACCGATAACTCCAGATGTTCTGGCGCAATGCGGTTTGCGATCGTGCACGCTTCCTCTAAATCGCGTACCTTGATCAAGGCTCCCCGTGCTTCCAGTGAGGCGCGAATGATTTCTTTTCGTGGCATGGCTTCAAGCTGCCGGGTAATGCTTGCTGCAACTGCATCAAGAAAATCTTGATCAGGACAAAGCAGCATGGCTTGTGCCTGTTCATCGTGCTCGGCTTGTGAAAATAAATCCATGGCGACCCAATCTGGATCAATATTGCCATCACAAATCACCAGGATTTCCGAAGGACCCGCGACCATATCGATACCTACCAGGCCAAAAACAAAACGTTTGGCTGCTGCCACATAAGCATTACCAGGTCCTACGATTTTATCGACTTTTGGTATGGTCGCCGTGCCATAGGCTAAAGCACCGATTGCCTGAGCACCGCCTATGGTAAAAATACGGTCTACTGCAGAAATGGCTGCGGCAGCAAGGACCAGATCATTTTTTTCACCACGAGGGGTGGGAACGACCATAATCAGCTCGTTAACACCTGCTACCTTGGCCGGGATGGCATTCATCAGCACGGAGGAGGGATAGGAGGCTTTGCCACCAGGTACATACAGTCCTACGCGATCGATCGCGGTGATTTTTTGTCCCAGTAATGTACCGTCTGACTCGGTATATTGCCAGGATTGTGATAATTGCTTTTCATGATAAGCACGTATCCGCCGTGCAGCTTGTTCCAGTGCCTCTCTTTCGGCAGTTTGAAGTCGTTGTAAAGACTGTTGCCAGTCGCTTTTAGGCAATTCAATCTCTGTAATCGAGGAGAGCTCTAAATGATCAAGGCGACGGGTATAATCAAGTAATGCGTCATCTCCACGTTTTTTGATATCGGCCAGGATATGGGTGACAGTTTCATTAACAGTTTCATCCTGCGTACTTTCAAAAGCCAATAAGGCGCTCAGTGCTTCCTCAAACTTGGCGTCGGTGGAAGACAATCGGTTGAGTTTGATCATAACTGTGTGCTTTGAAGAATAATGATATTGAGCAACGAGGATACAATGATACGTGTACTTGCTTTAAGCTGTTTTAATGGCTGTTTTAAATGCTTCAAGCAGGGGTTGAATTGCTTCACGTTTTAGTTTGAGTGCCGCCTGATTAATGATCAATCGTGCTGAAATGGGCATAATTTCTTCCACCGCTTTCAAGTGATTGGCTTTCAAGGTATTACCGCTCGATACGAGATCGACAATGGCATCAGCCAGACCAACTAGCGGCGCGAGCTCCATTGAGCCATATAATTTGATGAGGTCGACATGCATCCCTTTATCAGCAAAATGATCACGCGCAGTTTTTAAATATTTGGTGGCGACCCGTAACCGGGCACCTTGAAAAACTGCTGATTCATAATCGAAACCCTCAGGTACGGCAACCATCATGCGGCAGCGGGCAATCTGTAAATCGAGCGGCTGATAAAGACCAGCGCCGCCATGCTCTAACATGACATCTTTTCCAGCAACCCCCAGATCAGCTGCGCCATATTGCACATAAGTCGGGACATCCGAAGCGCGTACCATGATGAGGCGCACCTTCGGATTATTGGTTGTGATGATCAGTTTCCGTGAGTTTTCGGGATCGTCCTGCGCGACGATCCCGGCTGCTTTCAGAAAAGGAGCTGTATCCTCGAAAATACGTCCCTTTGAAAGCGCAATGGTGATATTTGTCATAAATCCAAGAAATTAACGCAGGTTTGCAGCAGCAAATTCCCAATTGACTAGTTTATCGAGAATCGTATTGACATAATCAGGCCGTCGATTCTGATAATCCAGATAATAGGCATGCTCCCAAACATCAATGGTTAACAAGGGTCTGCTATTTTTTGTAAGTGGTGAATCCGCATTGCTGGTTTTGGCGATAGCAAGCTTATCCCCTTCCTGCACTAGCCAGGCCCAGCCACTGCCAAATTGAGTAACGGCTGCATTGGCAAGCTCCTTTTTACAAGCATCCACACTACCAAATGAGGCTTCAATTTTTTGTTTCAAGCTTGCAGGGGGCTCGCCACCACCTTTAGGACTGAGACTATGCCAGTAAAACATATGATTCCAGACTTGGGCGGCATTATTGAAAATGCCTGCTTTATCTGCCTGGCCTGCTGTAGCGGTGATGATGTTCTCCAGTGATTGTCCTGCCAATGCAGTATCAGCCACCAGTTTGTTCAAATTATCGACGTACGCTTTGTGATGCTTGCCATAGTGGAAGCTCAAGGTATAGGCAGAGATAACCGGCTCCAATGCATTATCTGCATAGGGTAGGGGAGCCAGGACATAAGTGCTGCCAGATTGTGCGGCTTTAGAAAAATTTTCCAGATTAGTGCTCATTTTTCTTCCTTTAAAAATGAAATTGAATAAAGAAGCCATTAGCGTATGAATAATAATTGATCAAGAAAAAGTATTATCCAAAGTTAAATTACTCGTTGTTATTTTTTGTTTCAGTAGTAAATGTAACCTGATTGTACCCGGCAAGCCGAGCGGCTTCCATGACCGTTATTACCGATTGATGGGTAGCCTTTGCATCTGCAGTGATAATGATAACCGGATTTTTCTCATCCTTGGCGGCTGCTTGTAATTCATTACGTAACCCTTCAACGCTGGAAAAGGTTATCGGTACCCGATTGATAGTGTAACTACCCGTTGCGCCCACGGTAACATCAATAATATTGGGCCGTTCGCTTTTTTTATCAGCTTCCGTAGCGGTTGCTTCTGGCAGCGTAATCTCGAGTCCGGAAAATTTCGAGTAGGTCGTAGTAATCACCAGAAAAATCAGGATGACCAGCAGGACATCAATCATGGGAACAAGATTAATCTCTGGCTCTTCTTTTTTCTGACCGCGTTGAAAATTCATAGAGTTGATTGCCAGTTAATAGTTACTAATAAGTGAGATTACCACAAGATGCGCAGTAAACTGTTAAAACATCCGGCTTAAAAACTGAATTCTAGTTTATTATTACCACTTTCGTCATTATCTATGATTTTTAATCCAGTATTCCGTTTGAATGGATAACCCATTAGTCAGTATTGTCATGGGCAGTAGCAGTGATTGGAGTGTTATGCAGCAGGCTGCCCAGGTTCTCAAAGATTTTAATATTCCGCACGAAACTATGATCGTTTCAGCGCATCGTACGCCAGATCGTATGTTTGAATTCGCTGCAACAGCGATAGAACGGGGTATTCGATGCATCATTGCAGGGGCAGGGGGGGCGGCGCATTTACCTGGCATGATTGCAGCCAAAACGACCTTGCCGGTACTCGGTGTGCCAGTTACTTCCAAGCACCTGCAAGGCGTTGATTCGCTACTTTCCATTGTGCAGATGCCCAAAGGCGTGCCAGTTGCTACTTTTGCCATTGGTGAAGCAGGCGCAGCCAATGCCGGGCTCTTTGCTGTTGCATTATTGGCGATCGGAAACAGCCCGCTTGCCGAGCGTCTCGAATCATTTCGTGCAGCGCAAGCAGCCTCAGTTGCTGCTATGACTTTGCCTGAATCATGAGTGGTATTATACCTGGAGCGATGCTTGGCCTGCTGGGCGGCGGCCAGCTTGGACGCATGTTTACCATGGCCGCTCAGAGTATTGGCTATCGCGTGACTGTTTTGGATCCTGCTGAGGAGTGTCCTGCTGGCAGTATTGCTGAACGGCATTTGTGTGCAGATTATCATGATCCTACTGCCTTGCATGAGCTAAGCACTACCTGTGCAGGAGTAACTACGGAATTTGAGAATGTGCCTGCTGATGCGCTGCAGTTTCTGGAGCAGCATTGTGTGGTGAGTCCACCTGCGAGAAGTGTTTCTATTGCGCAGAATCGTATACTGGAAAAACAGTTTTTAGCAGCAAATGGTTTTTCGGTTGCTCCCTTTTTGGCTATTAAGAATAACGATGATTTGTCGGCTGAAATCGAATCAATATTTTTTCCTGGTATCCTTAAGGTCAGCCAGTTTGGTTATGATGGCAAAGGACAGGTGAGAATCAATGCTTCTCGTGAATTGCCGAATGCTTTTGCCAGCCTGCAACAACAGCCTTGTGTGCTGGAGCAATTGTTACCACTCGCATGTGAGATTTCTGTCATCGTTGCGCGTGGCTTTGATGGTGAGATCAGCCTGTTTCCGATAGCTGAGAATCAGCATGTACACGGTATTCTCGATATAAGTATCGTTCCGGCCAGGATACCGGCAGAGATTGCCCAACAAGCCAGAAAAATGGCTGCCGAGGTGGCGATCAAACTTGATTACTGCGGGGTGCTTTGCATCGAGTTCTTTGTGCTTACCGATGGACGATTGCTTATCAATGAAATTGCTCCCCGTCCGCATAATAGTGGTCACTATACGCTTGATGCGTGTATCACTTCGCAATTCGAGCAGCAAGTACGAATATTGTGCCGTTTGCCGCAGGGCAGCACTGCGCTGCTCACGCCTGTTGTGATGGTGAATTTGCTGGGCGATCTGTGGCAATCGGGAGAACCGGCCTGGAGTAAAGTACTCAGGAATCCCAATGCCAAGCTCCATTTATACGGCAAACGCGAGGCGAGGCCGGGTAGGAAAATGGGGCATTTTACCGTGCTTGCTGATACAGTTGAACAGGCTTTACAGCAAGCTGAAGCGATCAAGGCATCGTTAAAATAGCGCTAATCTATTATCCTAAAAGCGGTTTTTAGGATTATTTATGAAGAATTTAACTGAAATCGATCCATGACTCATTCCATTGCCCTGTTTGAAACCAACTTGAAAAGCCTTCCTTTGCTCCACCGGGGCAAAGTACGCGATATTTATGCAGTCGATGAGAATAATCTATTGATTGTCCAGACAGATCGCCTCTCAGCATTTGATGTAGTGTTGCCAACACCGGTACCTGGCAAGGGTAAGGTGCTGACGCAATTATCCAATTTCTGGTTCAGAAAACTGAACCACATTCTACCTAATCATTTGACAGGCATCCCACCTGAATCTGTGGTAGCACAGGAAGAGCGCGAACAGGTGATCGATCGTGCCTTTGTCGTCAAACGATTAAAGCCTTTGCCGATTGAAGCGATTGTGCGGGGTTATATTGTCGGTTCAGGTTGGAAGGATTATCAGCGAACAGGTGCCATCAGTGGCATCATGCTGCCGCAAGGTTTGAAAGAAGCAGAAAAATTGCCGATGGGTGCCATTTTTACGCCTTCTACCAAGGCGATGGCAGGTGCACATGATGAAAACATTTCATTTGAAGAATGTGAGCAATTACTGGGGCAAACACTTGCTCAAGAAGTGCGCAATAAAGCGATTGCGCTTTATACCGAAGCCGCCGATTATGCCGCTACTCGGGGTGTGATCATCGCCGATACCAAATTCGAATTTGGTCAGGACCGCGCAGGCAATCCCTATCTGATCGATGAAGTATTGACACCGGATTCATCGCGTTTCTGGCCGGCTGATCAGTACCAACCTGGGAAAAATCCACCAAGTTATGATAAACAGTTTGTGCGGGATTGGCTGGAACAGATCAAGTGGAATAAGCAACCACCTGCACCCGTTATTCCTGATGACATTCTTACACAAACGATAGAGCGATATGAGGAAGCGCTCAATCGATTGACTAAGTAAAACTTATTAATCTCAAAATAGATTGAACAGCATTTTAGTGCCCAGGAAATAAAGTAGAACTACGAATATTTTTCTAAGTGTTGCTGTTTGCATGTTATGTGTCGCTTTGGCCCCAAGTGGAGCGGTGAACATGCTTGCTACCGCAATCCAGCCGAGCGCGGGCAGATAAACATAACCCAGACTATAATCGGGTAGCGGCTGCGTCTGTAACAGGCCATTGATGATGTAGCCAATAGTGCCTGCTACCGCAATGGGAAAACCCACTGCAGCTGCTGTTCCAATCGCATATTGCAGTTTGACATTGCACATGGAAAGGAAGGGCACTGTCAAGATACCTCCGCCAATCGCAACCAGACTGGATAACATACCGATCAGACTACCTGCTGCCACCATTCCAAGTTTGCCAGGCAAGGCACGACGGGAAGTGGGCGTCATTTTAAGCCATATCTGCGTTGCCGCATAATAAATGAAGATGACGAAGATGATGCTCAATGCCTGGGTGGATAGCCATCCGGCAAGCGTAGAACCCGCCATCGTTCCCAGGATAATGCCCGGAACAAGATACCTGACGATCCACCAATTAACCGCCCCATGCACATGATGCATGCGCAAGCTGGCAAGTGAAGTGAAAATGATCGTCGCCATGGCGGTGCCTAGTGCCAGATGTAAAATACGGTCCGACGGAAAATCCTGTGCCGTAAAGATGTAAGCGAGGACGGGTACAATGATCAGACCACCGCCAATTCCCAGCAAACCAGCGAGAAAGCCAACCACACTTCCGAGCAATAAATAAATTAACCACCATTCCATACTCTTTAGCTATGGCATCTAGCTTGAGTTTTTAACGATAAAAATGGCATCGATGCGAATAATAAAAGCAACATCTTCATAAAATACTCATAATAAATGCCCATTCTGCCGGATCGACGGGTGTGATTGATAAGCGATTGCCCTTTTGCAGGATTCTCATGCTGGCAAGTTCAGAGTGGCTGCGTAATTCCTTGAGGGAAAGCAAGCGAGTTTTTTTGACGAGTGTGACTTCGACATTGAACCACCGGGGATTTTCTGGCGTGGCTTTGGGATCATAGTATTTGCTTTTGGGATCGTACTGCGTAGCATCGGGATAAGCCACTTTGGAAACTGTGGTGATGCCGACGATACCGGGTTCGGCGCAACTGGAATGATAGAAGAATGCATGATCGCCAATCTGCATTTGATTGCGCATAAAATTACGCGCCTGATAATTTCTTATCCCATCCCATGCAACGGTCTGTCCGGGCCTTGCTGCCAGATCATCGATGCTGACTTCTGTTGGCTCTGATTTCATTAACCAGTAACGCATTTAATTTCTCCCTAACGAATCAGGCCATTTAATAGGCCAATAAAGTTTAAAAACGGTCGATACTTTCGTCTGCCGTATGCAAACGATGCACCTGGCATCTGCTGGAAAAAGTCCTTGGTGAACAGCGTCAAGCAATGTTTGTTTTCTCTCTCAATGGTTAGTTAGCTTGGATTATATGAAACTTTGGTGTACATTTCAGCGCAATTCTAGGTTCCTCAGTAAAAGAATCATGTTCAAATCCACGAACGGATCTCCTGAGAAACCAAGCCTAAAACAGGTATTACACACTACCATGGTCTGTGAATATTGTTTGCTAATAGAGCCGTGCTACGGATGCGTGAGTATTACGGATGAAAACAAATTTCCAGAGTCAGGCGATCTCTTAACTCTTTAATGAAAGGGATAAGCCAAATTTAGAAGGCAGAGCATAACTTATCCATGAAGCAAGAAAAAATTACTCTTTCTCAACTCGAAAACTTTCTGTTCAAGGCCGCTGACATCCTGCGCGGCAAGATGGACGCCAGTGAATTCAAGGAATTCATCTTCGGCATGCTGTTTATCAAGCGCCTGTCCGATGAATTCGACCGCAGGCGTGAGATACTGCGCGATACCACCTTTGCGCACCTGAAGGACCAGCCCGAGCTGCTGGAGGAACTGCTCAACGACAAGATCTCCTACGGCGACACCTTCTTCGTACCGCCACGTGCGCGTTGGCACGAGAGCTGGAATGACCAGGAAGACAATGAAGTGCCGCCGCTCAAGCATCTCAAGCATGATATTGGCGCCATGCTCAACAAGGCCATCGCCGCCATCGAGGAGGAGAACGATGCACTCGCCGGGGTGCTGAAGAGCAATATCGATTTCAATGCGGTCAAGGGCAAGACCAAGATTCCCGACCAGAAATGGAAAGACCTGCTCGACCACTTCAACCAGCCTCAGTTCGTGCTGGTTAACGACAACTTTGAGTTTCCCGATCTGCTGGGCGCGGCCTACGAATACCTGATCAAGTATTTTGCCGACAGCGCCGGCAAGAAGGGCGGCGAGTTCTACACGCCCGCCGAGGTGGTGCGGCTGCTGGTGCAGCTTACCAAGCCTCGGGCAGGGAATACCGTGTACGATCCCACGGCGGGTTCGGGCGGTTTTCTCATTCAGGCGCATCAATACGTCGAAGAGCAGGGCCAAGACCCCAACGATCTGGCCCTCTACGGCCAGGATTCTAACGGCACGGTCTGGTCCATTTGTAACATGAACATGATCTTGCACAACATCACCCGCTTCACCATTGAAAATGGCGATACGCTGGAAGATCCTTTGATTCTGGAAAACAGCCAGCCGCGCAAGTTCGATCGCGTGCTCGCTAACCCGCCGTTTTCGCAGAATTACAGCCGCACCAACATGCAGTTCGCCAGCCGTTTCCGTGAGTTCTGTCCGGAAACCGGCAAGAAGGCCGACCTCATGTTCGTGCAACACATGATCGCCAGCCTCAAGTCCGATGGCCACATGGCCACCATTATGCCCCACGGTGTGCTGTTCCGCGGCGGCAAAGAAAAGCTCATCCGCGAACTCTTGATTAATGACGGCATCATTGAGGCCATTATCAGCTTGCCGCCCGGTCTGTTCTACGGCACTGGCATCCCGGCTTGTGTGCTGGTAGTCAACAAGAGCAAGCCCGACGCGCTGCGTAACAAGGTGCTGTTCATCAACGCCGACCGCGAATACGCCGAGGGCAAGAACCAGAACAAGCTACGCCCGGAAGACATCGAAAAGATCGACTACGTCTTCACTCACAAGCTCACCATTCCCAAATACAGTCGACTGGTAGACAAGGACGAGATCGTCAATCAGCACGACTACAACCTCAATATCCGCCGCTATGTGGACAATACCCCTGAGCCAGAGCCGGAAGACGTGCAGGCCCACCTGATCGGCGGTATCCCGCAGGTCGAGGTCGCCGCCAAACAGAGCGAGTTCGACAAGTTCGGCGTACAGCCCGAAATCTTCTTCGAGCCGCTGCGCCCCAACTACTTTGCCTTCCGCGCCATGCTCGATACCAAGCCTGCTATCAAAACCATACTGGAGGCGGATGCGAATTTGCAGGTCAAGCTTGCCGCTCACTACAGCACGCTGGAACAGTGGTGGCAGGTGGCGCAGCACGACTTCGCGCAACTGCGCGAAGGGCGCAAGCTGCCCGAGGTGCGCTCTGAGCTGCTCGCCACGCTCAAACAAAAACTCCAGCCACTGGACGTGCTGGACGAATTCAAGAGCGCGGGTGTTTTCGTCAACTGGTGGCAGGTCATCCGCTATGATCTGAAGACTGTCATCTCCATCGGCTGGCACCACACCCTGATTCCCGATAGCTACCTCATCGCCGAATACTTTCAGGCCGAGGCCGACGAAATTGAATCGCTGGAGGGAAAATCCAACGAAATCCAGGGCGAACTGACTGAGGCCGTCGAAGCCGCTGCCGAAGCGGCGTGCTACGAACCGGAAGAAGCCGAAGGTGAGGAAGGGGAAGCCAAACTTACCACCGCCGCTATCAAGAAATACCTGAAGGCACTAATCGATGACCTCGCCGATGGCAAGACCGACTCCGCACTGAAGGAGCGCAGGAATTACGAAGAGCTACGCGATGGCATCAGCGCCATTGAAACCCGCATCAAAACCCACAAAACCGTACTGAAGACCAGGCAGGATGAACTGGAACTGAAGCTGCGCCTCAAGCGTACTGGCGGTGATGAAGCCAAGGCGGAAACAAAGGAACTCATCGCCCAGGCCGAGGCCGCGATGCAAGGCTTGAACCCGGCAGTGAAGAAAGACAAGAAAAAATGCACCGCGCTAGAAAAAAACAAGGCGACACTCATGCTACGCCTCGCCCGCATCGATGACCTGTTAAAGGCCATCGGCGGCCAGAGCAGCGAGCAAGACGCCAAGCGCCTGATCCTCAGAAAACTGCACGACATCGCCAACAAGGAGCTGCTGCGCTACCTCAACGCCGAAAAGCGCGCTCTGTATGCCATCGTCGAGAACCTGTGGGACAAGTATGCGGTGTCGAGTCAGACGCTGGAGGCAGAACGGCAAGAGTCTTTGAACATCCTAAATGGCTTCTTAGCCAAACTTAAATACCTAGGATGATTTGAATGAGTGCTTGGAAACTCCGAAAACTCATCGATTTAGCCGAATATATCAATGGCTATTCTTTTGCACCTGAAGATTGGGGTACAGAAGGGTTACCGATCGTCCGAATCGAACAACTAAAAAATCCAGGCGCACCAACTGACTATTACGCCGGAAGGCTTCCGGAGAAAAATATTATCGACGACGGAGATCTAGTTTTTTCTTGGAGCGCGTCCCTTTTCCTGCGGATCTGGAATGATGGGAAGGCCGCACTTAATCAACACCTATTCAAGGTTGTCGAAAAGGCTGGAGTTAACCGGACATTTCTCAAGTCATTTATCGAGTTCTACTTGCCGGATTTAATGAAGGCTTCGCATGGCTCGACAATGCAGCATATCACCCGTAAGGAGCTGAAAAATTTTGCTGCACAGTTTCCGGTCGAAGAGGCAGATCAAAAAAATATTGCAGATGTTATTACTGCTCTCGACCACATTATCGAGCAAACTGAGGCGATCATCGCCAAGCAGCAGCGCATAAAGACCGGCCTGATGCAGGACCTGCTCACTAAGGGCATCGACGAGCACGGCAATATCCGCTCTGAAGCCACCCACGCTTTCAAGGATTCCCCGCTGGGGCGGATTCCAATGGAGTGGAATTCCCGGACTATTCGGAATAGTGCAGAAGTATGTAACAACCTGCGAAAGCCTTTATCTGCACAGGTGCGGGAAACTATGCAGGGCGACTACCCCTACTATGGGCCTACTGGGGTGCTCGATTACATTGATAAATTTCGTGTGAATGGAAAATACGTTTTGATTGGAGAAGACGGCGACCATTTTCTGAAGTGGGACAAGCAGGAAATGACAATTCTGATCAATGACCCATGTAATGTTAATAACCACGCGCACATACTAAAAGGAAACGATGCAGTTCTCACGGATTGGCTTCATTTTTATTTTTTGCATCGTGACATCACTTACTACCTCACTCGTCAAGGAGCAGGAAGATTCAAGTTAAACAAGGCAACATTGCTAGATCTGCCGTTAGCCGCTCCCGAATCGGTAGTTGAGCAGGGACGCATTTGTGAAGTAATCGAGAAGGTCCGAGTTGATCAATCCGATACACAAAGTCGTCGTCACAAGCTTCAGTCTATTCGCGTCGGTTTACTCGCAGACTTGCTTTCCGGGCGTCGGCGTGTGACTAACCTGCTCATGCAAGCTACGCCACAGTAACAAGGACACCGCATGGCCTCTACCAGGACAAGACCCTCGCCCATATCCGTCTCGACGAACGCAATCACGTCGAAAAGCCGTTGCTTGATCAGTTGGCCCGGCTGGGCTGGGAGGTGTGGGACCTGGAAATGAAGCTGGAACCAAGGCAAACCTTCTGTCAGAGCTTCGACCAGTTGGTGCTGGAGCAGATACACACGAGCTGGTGAAGGTAATAACCCCTACAGGCGATCGTCGTGCGACCAGGTTACTGTTCGATAAACGAGATGTGGATGAGATGGCCATATCTAAATAAACACAATTAGGTCAAATTAAAATGGATGAGCCAAAATCACTTGATAGTCTTTTTAAGGAAAAAATATTTCGCATCCCGGATTATCAGCGTGGGTATGCCTGGCAACGTGAGCAATTAACCGACTTTTGGGAAGATTTGGTTAATCTTGCGGAGAATCGCTCACACTATACCGGTGTATTGACTCTTAAAGCGATTCCAAAAGACCAAATTGCGAAAGAGGAAAAAGAGTTTTGGCTTGTCGATGATCACTCTTATCAGCTTTACCATATTGTGGATGGGCAGCAGCGTTTAACGACCTTTGTAATCTTCTTGCAGGCATTTGCTGATTTCATTAAGGCACTGCCTGAGAATACCAGAAAGTCAGATAAAGAAATATATATTACTGACAGTTTAAACATAGCCGCTCTTCAGGAGCGCTACCTATTCAAAGTAAAGCCGACCGGCGATCAGTTTCGCACCTATAAATTCGGCTATACCAAGGACAATCCAAGTTATGATTATTTGCGTTACCGTATTTTAGGGGAATCTGGGTCCGGATCCATTCAGGAGACCTTCTACACACTCAATCTTTCCAACGCCAAGCGTTACTTCCACGAGCAGCTTGCTGAGCTGCATTCAAAAGAAAGTATTGAAGGTTTGCAGTCTGTCTATAAAACCCTCGTAAAACGATTCCTGTTTAACGAATATATTATTCGTGACGAGTTTGATGTATTCGTTGCTTTTGAAACTATGAACAATCGGGGTAAAAAACTTTCCGATCTGGAATTGTTGAAAAATCGCCTCATCTACCTGACCACGCTATACAGTGATGGCGAGCTGGATACAGCAAGCCGTTCCAATCTGAGAGATTCAATCAATAATGCCTGGAAAGAGATTTATCACCAGCTGGGACGAAATAAGCAGCATCCGCTGAACGATGATGATTTCTTGAAGGCGCACTGGTCGATGTACTTCAAGTACTCACGCCAAAAGGGAAATGACTATATCCGCTTTTTACTCGATGAAGAGTTTGCGCCGAAACGCGTATACAAGAAAGCTGAACGCGAGGTCGAATTAGAGGCGGTAGAGGAGGTGCATGAAGAAATAGAGATTGATGATGACAATGTCGAGAACTCATTGGAGCAGGCTGCAACTGTTTCCAGTGTTGACTTACCGGCCAGCAGCATTCGCGACTATGTGAACAGTCTGAAATCCTCAGTGGTCTACTGGTTTAAATCTTTCTACCCAGCCATGGTTGATGGCATTTCAGATGAGGAACGACTGTGGATCGAACGACTTAATCGTCTTGGCATGATGTATTTTAGGCCGTTGGTTATGTCCATCTTGAAAAACGTGGGAGATGAAAAGGAGAGAATAAGAGCATTTCAGCATATCGAGCGATTCATTTTTATTGTGTTCAGGCTTGGTACTGCAAATGCCAGTTATCAAAGTAGCGTCTATTACAACGCTGCCAGAGACGTTGACAGAGAGCAGCTGACTGTTGACGAACTTGGCGAAAAGCTAAAAGATTCATCCGACTATTTGTTTTGGGATGACGGCAGTTTTTCGGAGGAAGAGTTTTACACCATTCTTTCCAAGAAATTCAAGAATGGTACTGGGTATTACGGCTGGAATGGTCTTCGCTATTTTTTATATGAATATGAATTGGACCTTCTGGAAGATAGCCGTCAACAGAAAGTAAGCTGGGAATCACTTTTGAAGACAGGCAAGGACAAGATTTCTATTGAGCATATCTACCCACAAACTGAAACAGATGAGTGGGCTGCTGCATTAGAAGGTTTTTCTGAATTGGCGAAAAAGCATTACTCTGGCAGTCTCGGCAATCTGTTGCTTTTGTCAGCCTCGATTAACTCCTCGTTACAGAATGATTTTTTTTCGAGCAAGAAGAAGCCTAAATATGACAAAGCAGGAAATAAGCTGCGCAATGGATATTCTGATGGTTCACACTCTGAGATCGAGGTATCAAGCAGCAAAACATGGGGCGCAAATCATATTCGCACGCGCGGCCTGAAATTGCTGGACTTCATGGAGAAGCGCTGGGACATCAAATTTTCCAGCAAGAAAGCAAAGCGGAAACTTTTGTTTCTTGATGGGGAGAAAGAAGAAGAATGATGCCAAGCGATAAAACACCGCAACTTATCCGCCTCGACGAGCGCAACCACGTTGAGAAGCCGCTGCTCGACCAGTTGGCCGGGCTGGGTTGGGAGGTGTGGGACCTGGAGAGCAAGCAGGCACCGAAAGACAGCTTCCGCCAAAGTTTCGACGAGGTGGTACTGGAGTCGGTGCTGCGCGAGCAGCTTAAGATAATCAACCCCTGGCTGGAAGACGATCAGGTGGAGGAGATGATCAAGCGCCTCATCGCCAGCTTCCCTGGTTCCAACCTACTTGAAAACAACCGCCATGTGCTGAACCTACTGCTGGAAAACACCAGCGTCGCGGAGAACCGAAAAAATGGCGAGAAGAGCCCGACGGTGCGGTACATCGACTTCACGCACATCAATAACAACCGCTTCATCGCCGTATGCCAGTTCAAGGTGCGCATCCTTGGCACCGAGCACCATATTTGCCCGGACATCGTGCTGTTCCTGAACGGGTTGCCGGTGGTGGTGATTGAGTGCAAGTCACCCAGGGTGAAGGAGCCGATCCCCGAGGCCATCGACCAGATGCTGCGCTACAGCGAGCGGCGCGGCGCCAAGGGCGAGGGCAGCGCACCGCTGTTCTACTTCAACCAGTTCGTGATAGTCACCTGCCGCAACGAGGCTAAGTTCGGCACCATCACCACACACATTGAGAAGCACTTCTACCGCTGGTCCGACCCTTGGCCGCGCACCGTGGAGGATCTGAGCCACGGCGGCAGCAGTCCCAACGACCAGCAGCGGCTGGCAGCGGGCATGCTGGACCGGCAGAACCTGCTCGACATTATCCGCACCTTCACCATTTTCTCGGAATCGGATAAGGGCGATCGGATTAAAATCGTCGGACGCTATCAGCAGTTCCGCGCCGTAAAGCTAGCGGTGCAGCGCTTGCTCACCGGCAAGACGCCGCGGACGCGCAGCGGCATCGTCTGGCATACCCAGGGCTCGGGCAAGTCACTGACCATGATGTTCATGGTGCGCGAGATGTACCGCCACGCTCAGCTTTCCAAGTGGAAGGTGGTGTTCGTCACCGACCGCACGCAACTGGAGCAGCAGCTCGGCGAGACTGGCGGCAGAATCGGTTTCACGGTGAAGGTCGCGGACAGCATAGTCAAGCTAAAGGAATTGCTGCGCAGCGATTCCTCCGACTTGGTGATGGCAATGATTCAGAAATTCCAGGATCGAGATCTGGAAGAGATGTTTCCAGAGCTGAATACAAGCCATAACATTCTGGTGATGACCGACGAAGCGCATCGCTCCCAGTACACACGGTTGGGAGCGAACCTGGACAAGGCTATTCCCAATTCGGCACGTATCGGCTACACCGGCACACCGATAGACAAGACCGAAAAAGTGTTTGGCGACTATATCGACAAATACACCATGCGGCAAGCCATAGAGGACGGTGTGACACTGGAAATCGTCTATGAAGGCCGTACCCACAACGCTGAGGCGCCTGATCAGGAAGGCATGGATGCCGCCTTCGCCGATGTGTTCAGCGACTACAATTTGCAACAGCGGCTGGAAATTATGGGCTACGGCTCGCGCGATGCCTATCTGGAGGCCAAGTCGACCATTGAAGCCAAAGCGCGTGACATGGTGGCGCATTATCTGGAGCATGTGTTCCCCAATGGTTTCAAGGCGCAGGTAGTGGCGACTTCGCGCGAGGCTGCGGTGCGCTACAAGGCGGCGCTGGCGGAGGCAACCCAGAAGCTGGAGCAGGCCAATCCGCTAAATCTCGACTTGGCGCGCCTAAAGAAGCTCAAGACTGATGTGGTGATCTCCGGCAACCACAACGACCTGCCGCACATCAAGGAGTTCACTGATAGCAGCCGCCACGCGCGCACTATCAAGAGCTTCAAGCTGCCGTTCGACAAGGAAGATGCAGGGGTGACCGGCGATATCGGCATTGTGATCGTCAACAACATGCTGCTCACCGGATTCGATGCCCCCATCGAGCAGGTGATGTATCTGGACAAGGTGATTATCGCTCACAACCTACTGCAAGCGATTGCGCGCGTGAACCGTGTGGCGGGCTCGGCCAAGGAAAAAGGCTTTATTGTCGATTATGTCGGCATTGGTCACCACCTCAAGAAGGCCATCGACAACTACGACGAACGCGAACAGAAGGAGGTATTAGATACGCTGAGCTTTCCCGATGACGAGTTGCTAGAGCTGCAAGCAGATTACAAGGCCATCATGGCGCTACTGGAGAAGCATGGCCTCACGAACCTGAATGACCATGACGCTTTTTTTGATCTGTTCTACGACGAAGATATCCGCTTCGAGGTCATGCTGGCCTACAAGAAGCTGACGCGCAGCCTGGATCTGGTTTTCCCCGCCAAGAAGGCGCTTGAATATCTTCCTGACTATAACGCACTGACGGAAATCAACGTACTGGCCGGACGGCATTTGAATGACCAGCGACTGAGTATGAAGGGTATTCCGCCCAAGCTGCGGACGCTGACGGACCAATATCTGGCGTCCAAAGGCATCGAACAGAAGGTCAAGCCGATCTCGATCCTTGACGAGGATTTCGAGAGTGAAGTTGCCAAACGTAAACGCACCAAAACCAAGGCGGCCCAAGTGGAGCACGCCATCCGCCATCATCTGGATATCGAACTGAACGACGACCCGGAACTACAAGCCTCATTCTCTAAAGCGCTGGCAGACATCCTGCAAGCATTCAAAGACAACTGGCAGAAGATCTACGAAGAACTGGAGAAACTACGTAAGCGCATCATCAATGCGGAGAGCGAGCCTACCTATGGTCTGCACAAGAAAAAGCAAATGCCGTTTTTCCGCATGTTTCAAGCTGAACTAAGTGCTATATGGGAGCAACAACCAGGCTATCTGGGGAAACCTGACGAGCGAATTGCGCTATTGGTAAATTTGACGCAACAGATCTATTTGGTAGTAGAGCGTGAGTTAAAGCTGGCCAGCTTCTGGGAGAGTGTGCCTGCCCGCAATAAGTTGAAAGCAGAAATCCAGCAAATTTTACTTTCAGAAACATTTCACACATTGCCGAATTTAATAGCTAAGCGTAACCAGATCATTTCGCGGGTGATGGAAATCGCCGAGAAGAACAACGACCGAATTATGTATGCCAGTTGACATGGAATTGAATTACAAAATCGTCTTCTCGCGCCGCAAAACGCTCACCATCACGGTGGAACGGGATCGTTCCGTCGTTGTAACTGCACCCACAGGCACGTCACCGCAGAAAATCCATCAGATTGTGGAATCGCGCAAACTATGGATCTATGAGAAGACCCGGCACGCGCAGAAATACAACCCATTGCCTCACCCTCCTGGTAAGGAGCTGATAACCGGTGAATCGCTGCTGTACTTGGGGCGGAATTATCGTATTGAGCTGGTGGAGGGTAGTGGGGAGATTCGGTTTGAGCAGAAGTTCATCGTTCCTCGCATGCTTGCAAACAAATCACCAGCTTTACGAAATTGGTTTATTGCACGGGCTGAGGACAAGATTCTGCCGCGTGTGGCCATGCATGCCAAGAATTTGGGCGTGAAGTTCAAAGAAGCCAAGATCGGTTATGGCAAATATCGCTGGGGCTCATGTACACCAAGTGATAACGTGATTCTGAACTGGCGGCTGATCAAGTCCCCGATGTTCGTGATCGATTACGTGTTAGTGCATGAATTGGCTCATCTGATCGAGCAAAACCATACACCGCGTTTCTGGAATATTGTGCGAGTGCAAATCCCTGCCATGGAGAAGGCAAAGGCGTGGTTACTCAAGAATGGGGTGCTGCTGGAGCAAGATTTGTAAGTGAGAATGTGTGCAAAATTCCTTTCATAATCAGATGAATATCTATTATTCTCGATGTAAATTCTGAGTTCTAGCATTAATGTAGCAATTTTATTGCTGTTAACATGCACTATTTTTATGGTGTTTTAGACTAGCAGAATCAATCTGTTAGTCTATAACTATGTAAATAAACTCGGACCTTCTCTATATTTGGACTTATTATTTGTATCGTATAAGCTGTGGAAGTTTTAAACCAAATTTTCCATTAGAAACTCAAATTTCAATAAGATCAACAGATTATCCTAACGTTCCTTTTTGATAATATTCCTAAGAATCAAATAATTAGGTTCCTAATGGAAAATCTGGATTTAAGATCTATAACCTTTTAGCAATACTAGATATTAATTCGAGTAATGGAAAAAAATGCATTGTCCTATTAGAGGAGGCTCAGTGTTTAGATGTTTTTTCTGTGGTGGTATTAAAGTTCATTTGCCTTGCCTGATGATAATCAAAGGCAACAAATTTGATTTTGTTGCCGGTGCAATGAGCCTGGCTTGCTTAACACATGATTCTTGAATTGAATGCATTATATAAACCTGAGAGGATTAAATAATGAAAACAACTAAACTCATTCGAGCAGCATCAGTGATGATTTTACTTGGTATCATCAATACTTCCGTCTTTTCTCAGATGGAACCCTCGTCGACGGATTCTTCGCTTCCACCGGTGCAGAACCAGGGGCAAATAGAATTTCTGACAGGAGGCATCGGCCTGGATGAATCCCAGGCAATATTGCAGGAAGGAGGAAAATGGCCACTGATGCTTGAGCTAGCCAAAGCTGGTACACCTCGGGCGGCATATATCAGTGATGTCCAGATTATCATCAAGGATGCATCCGGTTTTACTGTGCTGGAGACAATTACGAATGGATCTTACCTACTTGCCAAACTTCCCCCCGGAAAATATTCCCTTGATGCTACGTATGAAGGAAACACACTGCATCGTGACTTAAATCTTCAAAAAAAGCATAAAAAAATTACGCTGCTTTGGCCAACTCCCAAAAATCCAGAATAATTTTTATATCTTTACTACTTGAGCCTAATATCGCCGTTGCTGATTTGCGTGTAGACTGTATAGGGAAGAATAACCGTATCAAAAGCTCCTGATAATGCAATATCTAAGAATATTAACTGGGGTATCGGTGCTACCCATAGCGCCATTTGAGAGGGTTTTCCCCGCAGCAAGCAAATATCGTAAGAAACACCACTATAAATGCGTGGTATCGTTTCACAGGAAGTTTCAATCTGATTGAGATTGCGCTTTGCAACCCAATCACCCCGAATAACTGTATTGGTTGTGCCACATCCGGCCAAAAATACCGCTATTGAGCAAACCAATGCATATTTTAATTTGCTCTTCATTAGCAAAAATCACTGAGTAAACAAGAGAATGCGAGAAAGAATCGATATTATTTTGGAATCTACAAAACTAAAAATTCTCAATAGCTAGCCGAAAATTGGCTCCAGGATAATGGTGAAAATAGTATTAAAAAAACAGTAATAGGATCGTTATTAGATATTTCATAAAAGACGTCAGGTTGAATATATATTTTATCCACAATTTTTGTGGATAAGTTTGTGGTTAATTTGTAAATATCATAGTTAAGATAGCTGTTTATAATATCTTTTTCTGATTTGATTAAATTTTATACATATAGAAATATTGTTTATAATCAATATATTAATATTATATATTGATTATCAGAATGAATTTAATTGATATTAAATATTACTTAATGGATTAATGTGGATTGTTTTATATTGTCAAGAAATATTTTTTCTAATTCATATATTATCTTTCCATTCGATGGTGATACCGATCCAAGCTATTTTTTAATGTAAGGTAAGCAGAAAGATGCTTTCCTGCAATTGACTCAGTCCACGTTCTCGAAAGCGTTGATCCTGTGCGAGTACATCTAATTGAGCCAATAGCCGTATCTCAGCGTATTCTTGGTAGAGTGCTTCTACTTCGCTGGGAGAAACAGCAAACGGTGGGCCAATCATTTCTGACTGGGGATAGTCAAAAGTAATGAGTAGAATTTTTGTTGCGGGTGGTAAGATGTTCTGCAGATGGCATACATAACTTTTACGTATTTCTGGTGGCAGTGCAACCAGTGATGCACGGTCATAAACTGCACTTACCTTCGCCAGATCGTTCTTCCTTAAATCAAAAAAATTACCGCATAGGATACTGATACCATTAGCACTATAGCGATCGAATTTTCCACTGGTCATGTGATGAGGAGAGAGTCTGTTTTCTTCGAAGAATGCATGCACAGCGATAGCGCTCAATTCAACCCCGAGCACTGAGTGTTTTTGTTCGTGCAGCCATAGCATATCGCGGCTTTTGCCACACAGGGGGACAAATACCTCACTACCATGAGCAAGATGTAACTCCTGCCAGTATTGACGTAAATATGGATTAATCTCGTTCTGGTGGAAACCAATATCTCTGTGTTTCCATCGATCTAGCCAATAATCATTTTCCATATGTTATTTACTAAGCCTTATTTAACAAACAACGATCAATTAGTTTAAAAGCTGATCATGCTTTAATCTCTTCGGGTTTAATTCCTCGCCCCTTGGGGCGTAAGCTGGTTGAAAGCCTTCAGCTTGAAGAGCGCATTTAATACTTCGCCACTTACGGCGCGGGGTGCTTTATTTAGTCGTAAACCAATAAATTGAATTAAATATTCATTTTGCGAAACAGATTTAGTTGTCACCATTAAAATCATTATCAAGCCCAAGGCTAGCAAATTACCGATTTATTGCTTAAATCGCTGCGTTATTCCTGCCACTGAGGCCTCAATGAAGTGATGTGGTTCAATAGATCCGGACGCTCTACTTAAGACTATTTTCCCTTAACTGGGTTGTCCGGGTCTATTGGACCACATCATCCTGTGGCGACGATTGCATTCATCAGACGATCTAGATTAAACATTGCCCGCCATTGTGGTAAGACTCTAAAAATCATTGCTGCTATCCTGGGGTCCGGTACAATCACTAAAATTCTTGAGTATCTGAGCTTATTTTCTTGAGCACCACCTCAAGCATCTGTGCAGATCTTTGATCCTTTTGGATTTATCTGATCCCAGGTTTACTGCTTTCATCCCACTTCATAACTGGGACGAGTGTTTTTTCTGCGCGCTTTTCGTCGAAAGACAAAAAAAGATCTAAATCCAACCCCTTTTACTAACGATCAAACAAAAATTTCTTGAATTTTTGATCGCTTGTCAAGTATTTGACGCTTTATCCGCTTTCCTATACTTTCATTTGCTATGAAAAAGAGCGCTTATTTTTCCTATATACCGGCGCGTTAGCGTCGAGAAAAACTACAACGATATTTCCGGAGGTTACACAATGGCGAAGTTCGACACCGGCATCTTTCACCCGCCCGACTCGGGCTCGACGCCGCTGCCAGGACTCCCGGTCTGGTTCGCCGGCGCAGTTCACTATTTCAACGTCGGAAGTGACGGCAGCACTCTCTATGACGCGATCTGCAACAGCCCGTTCGACGACGTCACTGCGCCCACGTCGTGGAGCAATGGAAAGATCGACGAGGACCAGGTCGGCGCGAAAGTCGAGACCGGGTTCCCACCCGCACCGCTCGTCCTCGGCTCGCATCTCTATCTCTTCTGGATCGATGAGGATTGGGAGTACGTTGCGGTGACACGCGCAGGGAGCGATCGCAAATGGTGCAGCTACGTCATACTGCACGACACCTCCGGTGCAACCATCGGCAACGAGAACTCACCCGTTGCGGCGACTGCACTCGACGATTCCAGGATCTTAGTGATGGTGGTGGACGCGGATTCGGCGCGCTGGTGCGTCTTCAACGTCGAAGACTTCCAGGCGGGGCAGCCGTGGACAGCGCGCAGCGAAAGTAGAGCCTACGCGAACGATTACAAGCCACTGGTCTTATCGTCGGTGCGATCGCTTACGTTCGAGCTGACCAGCCATGGGCTTGGGCTCACGATATTCACGCGCGACGGCGGCCTCGAGGCAAACGGATATCCGTCAACGTACGTAGTAGCAGGCGTGACCTGCCGCGTAGACGGGATCTTCCAGACGCTCGTGTGTCTGCTCCAGACCGACGCGCGCGGGCTCCCGCGCGTGACCGATCTCTCCGCTGGCTGGCTCGTTTATTCGTGGGACGGTTCCGTCTCACTCGTGCGCGACCCTGGTGGGCGTGTCCGTATGGACTACCTCCAGCCGGGGCCGCAGACACAGCTCCTTTCGACAGCCAACACCCCGCCGTCGTGGTCGGAACCGACGAAATGGCTCCCGGGCACTGTGGTCCCGATAGTACGGCCGACGTGCTGCTTCGTCACACGCGCACACGGCCCGCTCGAGTTCCAGGCGTCCTTCTGGTCCTTCTTCCAGGGACCATCTGGGCTGAGCGAGGAGATCGGGTGCTGGGCGTATGAGTACGGCACGCTCCGGCGCATGGTCGGCGTGGATGTCATTGATCTGACGAAGGTGGCGCAGGATCAGAAGGGCGTCGGATTACGCGCGCTGCGCGGCTTCATCGACGGGCCGCCGCCGGTGCTGGCGGTGAACGTGGCCTCGAACCCGACGAAGCTTGTCGGGAATGTCGCCTACGGTGCGACGAGCAGCAGCACGCAAGCGTTCACTACCGTGCAGGATTGGGTCTTTGGCGTAAAGACGGAGGGGCAGCTCAAGCTCGGCCCGGTGAGCCCCGCCTGGGAGGCGTCGTTCAAGCTTGGCACGGGTGAGACCTTCACCGAATCGAAAGTGCAGACTTCCATCACTTCGATGAAGCTTACCGTCACTGCCGACGGCACTGTGGTCGCGCCGCTCACTGCCGTATTCGTCGGCGACATCTATCTCCATGCCGATGCATTCGAGTTCGTTCCGTCCGGGCAGACCGAGCCCGTTACCGATGGACCGCAGTACAACGCGCTCTACACTGAGTTCGGCGGCCCGCTGGTACGTCCGACGAACGTCTTCACCGCCACGCCGGGCGATCTTGCCTCGTATACTTGGGACGCATGGAACGCGCGCATGAAGGCGGCAGGAATCTCCGACGACTATATGACCGACGTGATCGAGCCGCGCGCGCTGGTAGTCGGGCAGGGGGGCCTCGCGCCGCAATTACTTGATGTTCAGCTGGGCTACGTCGGGATCGACCGATACACAGGTGGCGCTCGCGACGACGACGTTCCAGGAGAGCCGGTGGTCGTACGACACGTCGGTGTACGCCGGCGTCAAGTTCAAGATCCTGAAGACGTTCGAAAACGAGGTACTCGCCGGCGGGAGCTGGTCGCAGCGCACCATCGATCAGGACATCTCGCTTGACCAGCTCGGCATCTCGCTGATGCTCACGGTGCCGCCAGCACTCGACGTTCCTGGCGCAGTGCAGTCGTATGCATTCCGCCTCTACTTCATGCCGGCCGATCGCCGGTGGACTGAGGAGCTGTTCCAGCTCTGCTCCGATACCGAGCTACTCGCCGAGATTGATCGCGGATCGGAAGCGTGGAAGATCCTCTATGTGGTTACAGACTACCGCTCCAACTCGCTCGTCGAGGAGCTGGAGCGGTACGGCCTCGTGCGGTCACACGTAGAGGTACTCCGCGGTGAGGGACTCACGACCACAGCGCTCGTGCAACAGCAATTCGGCGTGCCCACGTTCTCCGCGATGGAGGCACGCCTAGCCGAGCGCTCTCTCGATGCACACACCCGCGCTGTCATTGAGGCGCTCCACGCGTGGGCACTCCGCACCACGGTGCGCCGCGGCGGCTACCCGCCACAGGTGTGACGCATTCGCAGTCCGGGCGACGCAGCCCAGGTCGTGGAACGCGTGGAACTTCGGTGTGGTATCCCGCTCGATCGGTACTCGCATTGAACGTCGCGCTCTTCAGGCACGGCGCGCACGGCCCGATCGTGTGTGCCACCGAGACCGCGTCAGACTCGCGACATGTTCGTCGCATGTTATGTTGATCGCGATCGTGGCGTCATCCGGCATCGTTCGACTGAGAAGCAGCCGCACGCGAGGAGCGCGCCGATGAAGCTGGTTCCCGCGTCCTGCAGCAGCAACAACCGTGATTCTCTCATTTCCCGGTCGTCGGATGGAGTGGAGAAAAGGTGTCGCAAGGACGTACCGACACAGCGAGAGGCCGCGCCCGAGGAGAATCTTCATCTTGTCGACTCTCCCGATCTGCGTACCGTTAAAATTGACGTGATGAGCCCGATCCAACCGGTTTGTTGCATTGATGGATCAATTCTGCCGAAATGGCAGTTTTATAGGGATGAGCTCAACAGATGGCCAGTTCGGCATGAAGATCGGATGTATTAGCAGCGCGTTACGCGAAGGTACCGAGCTATTTTGCTTTGGATGGAATAATTGTAGCTTCGTATCGTACAGAAGAAATTTGTTTCCCTAACCATTGGTAGAGCTTGATTCGCTCATTAAATCACCTAGTCGAACATAGGCACAGGTTACTTCATCGCTATGGACATGATCAAGGGCAAGTTCTACAACATTATGAGTAAAGCTGTGATCACTTGCCGAGGTGAAAAATCAGCTGTACCAGTCGTGGGAAAAATATTTCCTATTCTAGACAAGAATGGAAGAATTCTCACTCAGAATCCCACCTATAAAAGGATAATGAATTTTTTGATCAGATCATTTTAATCATTCATCTTATAAGAACAATGTATTACGATATTTTATATTAAATTTATTCTTTCAATAGCCAGTAGCGCATTTACATTCTCCAAGATTGATCAGGTTTTTTAATTACCTAATAAAGTTTAAATAAAAACAATCGATACCTTTTTATTTTAGGAGAAAAGTCATGCGAAATTTTATTTTTCTGACTTTATTACTTTTATTTGCTGTGCCTGTAAACAGTCAGATTTACAAATGGGTAGATAGAAATGGAAAAGTACAATACTCCGATCAACCACCTCCACTGGGGGTTAGCAAAAATGAAAAAATGCTGGATATTCAGTCCTCGCCACAGCCTGTCAATGAAGGTGAAAGTATCACAAAAGATTTAATGGAAAAAAAGCAAGAATTTAAAGAAAGGCGCGCTGCACGTGAGGAAGCAAGAAACAAACAACTGGCTGAAGCGGAAATGAGAAAAGAGAATTGCCTTAGAGCACAAAGCAATCTGGACCTGCTTAAAAATTCAGAACGCTTGTCAGTTGCGGATGGGAATGGAGGTGTAATTGATGCGGACGACCAGCTTCGCCAGAGTTATATGAATGAAGCATTAAAAAATATTGCGACTTATTGTCAGTAGAAAATGTCAGTAATATAGGGTTAATTAGTTTGATTAGATCCATCGCTATCCAAAAAAGCATGTGACGTATGAAGACGCCATGTAAAATAATAGGCTAGTTTTATAGGTTGGCGGAATTTCAGAATACTGCTCACTTTGGAGTTACTGGATGGATATCACAAATATTAAAGTTTACATGCAAGCAGTTGGACAGAATGCCCGAACCGCTTCGCGTTTAATAGCAAAGGCGGATACAGCAAGCAAAAATCGGGCACTTATTGCGATGGCCGAAGCAATTAGGCGCGATGAGAAAAATTTGTTAGAGGCAAATACACGCGATCTCGAAAATGCTAAAGCCAAAGGATTAGGCTCAGCCATGGTCGACCGTTTGGCGCTTTCTTCCAGGAGTATTGCGAGTATGGCAGATGGTTTGCTGCAAATTGCGGCTTTGCCTGACCCCATTGGCGAGATGAGTGATTTGAATTATCGTCCTTCCGGTATTCAAGTAGGCAAAATGCGCGTGCCGCTGGGAGTGATCGGCATCATTTATGAAGCACGACCGAATGTGACGGCGGATGCGGCGGGTTTATGCTTGAAAGCAGGTAATGCCGCGATCTTGCGCGGAGGATCGGAAGCGATGCACAGCAATCAAGCCATTGCCGCATGTGTGAAAGAAGGACTAAGGGCAGCAGGCCTACCAGAAGCAGCCGTGCAAGTGATTGAAACCAGCGATCGTGCGGCAGTCGGTGAACTTATTACCATGAAAGAATTTGTCGACATTATTGTGCCACGCGGAGGGAAAGGGTTAATCGAGCGCATTTCCAATGAGGCATGCATCCCTGTGATCAAGCATCTGGATGGGATTTGCCATGTTTATATCGACGATCAAGCTGATCTGGAAAAGGCAATCCGTATTGCTGACAATGCCAAGACACAGCGTTATGGCACCTGTAATACTATGGAAACTTTGCTGGTGCATGAAGGGATTGTAAAACAAATTCTGCCTCCTCTTTGCAAAATTTACCTGGATAAAGGTGTCGAGCTACGAGGTAACGAGGCAGCTTGTGCCATCATTCCGCAAATGAAACTGGCCACAGAAGAAGACTGGCGTACTGAGTATCTAGCGCCTATTCTCAATATCGGCGTTGTGAGTGGTCTGGATCAGGCAATCGAACATATCACTACCTATGGTTCTCAGCATACCGATGCAATCGTGACAGAGAACTATAGCCATGCGCGCCGTTTCCTGCGCGAAGTGGATTCGAGTTCAGTTATGGTCAATGCCTCTACGCGTTTTGCCGATGGCTTTGAATATGGGTTGGGTGCAGAAATTGGCATTTCCACCGATAAAATTCATGTACGTGGTCCGGTAGGATTGGAAGGGCTCACGAGTCAGAAATTTGTCGTGTTAGGCGATGGCCAGATACGGCAGTAATGGATTGATTGATCACTCTAAAATCTTCTCAATTTAAAAATAACAAGAAGTATGGCAAATCTAATTAAAGTGGAAGTTCCCGATATTGGCGATTTCAAAGATGTTTCCGTCATTGAAGTGCTGGTTAAACCAGGTGATAAGATTGAAAAAGAAACTTCATTGATTACCCTGGAGACGGAGAAGGCATCGATGGAAGTGCCTTCCCCTGAAGCAGGGATTGTCAGGGAAATGCACGTCAAGATTGGAGATAAAGTATCGCAGGGATCGCTGATTGTCACGGTAGAAGCTATCGCTCCTGCTCCCGAAGAGGCAGCGATGCAAGCCGGTGCTATTGGGACTGCGATACCGACACCTGCTTCGACTGAGGCTCAGCCAGCAACGACCACGCGTGGGGCCGTACATGCCGAAGTGGTTGTGCTGGGGGCAGGACCTGGTGGTTACACGGCAGCATTTCGTGCCGCTGATCTGGGTAAGCAAGTCGTGTTGGTAGAACGTTATCCAACACTGGGTGGAGTATGTCTCAATGTTGGTTGTATTCCTTCTAAAGCGCTGCTTCACGTCGCAAAAATAATTACTGAGACTCAAGAAATCGAGCAGAACGGTGTCGTTTTTGGCAAACCGAAGATTGCTATCGATGAGCTGCGAACCTGGAAGGAATCGGCTGTGGGCAAACTGACTAAAGGGTTGGTAGCACTCGCCAAACAGCGCAAGGTAGAAATTCTCCAGGGCACCGGTAAGTTTGTTTCTCCTCACATGATGGAAGTGGATACCGCAGACGGTATCAAAACGGTTTCATTCGATCATTGCATTATCGCTGCGGGTTCCACTGCCGCGCGTATTCCGGGCTTTCCTTACGATGATGCTCGCATGATGGATTCTACCGATGCATTGAAATTGCCCGATATTCCAAAAAGGATGCTGGTTATCGGCGGGGGCATTATCGGCCTAGAAATGGCGACAGTATATGATGCGCTTGGCAGTCAAATAAGCATAGTTGAGCAGATGGATCAACTCATTCCAGGAGCTGATAATGATCTAGTTAAACCGCTTTACAAGCATTTAACGAAACGCTATGAGGCGATCTATCTCAACACCAAGGTTAGTAAAATCGAAACTGAGAAAAAAGGGCTGAGGGTGTTTTTTGAGGGCGATCAAGCAGCTGAGCCGCAATTATATGATCGTATTCTGGTTGCAGTCGGGCGTCGTCCCAATGGGAAAATGATTGGTGCAGAAAATGCGCATGTGCAGGTAAACGAGCGTGGCTTCATTCCAGTGGATACGCAAATGCGAACCAATATCCCGCATATCTTTGCAATTGGTGATATTGCAGGTGAGCCTATGTTGGCACATAAAGCAACATATGAAGGCAAACTTGCTGCCGAGGTGATTGCTGGGCATAAAGTAGCCTTTGATGCACGTACTATTCCTTCAGTTGCTTATACCGATCCAGAAATTGCTTGGATGGGCTTGACTGAAACTGAAGCCAAGAAGCAAGGAATTGATTATGAAAAAGCAGCGTTTCCCTGGGCAGCCAGTGGGCGCGCGATTGCCATGGGACGTGAAGAAGGCTTCACCAAGCTATTGCTAGATAAAAATTCTCGTCAAATACTGGGCGCTGGCATTGTAGGTGTACATGCTGGTGAGCTGATCTCAGAAACAGTCCTTGCGCTTGAAATGGGCGTCGACGCACAGGATATCAGCTTGACCATTCATCCTCATCCGACTCTGTCTGAAACGATTCTTTTCTCTGCAGAAATAGGAGAGGGTACGATAACTGACTTATATCTGCCTAAGCGATAGTTTCGTTATTTATATTTCATTTGAGTTTGATTTGTTGTTCTTGGGTTCGGGTTGTGCTGATGGACTGTCCCAATAAGGCTCTCTGCCAATACGTGCTGAAAGAAAATCAATAAATGAGCGAACTTTGGCTGGTAAATAACGATTAGGAAGATAACAAGCATAAACATAGCGTTCTACTGGTATATATTCAGACAATACTGCTTGTAAATGACCATTTTGCAGCTCTTTTCCGATGGTAAAGGTGGGTAGGAGGGCAATACCCAGACCACCCAGCACTGCTTGAGAAAGTGCATCGTCATCGTTGATACGCAGTGTTCCTGAAACAGGCACTGCAATTTCTCCTTCTGGCCCTTTAAAGCGCCAGTAACCCTGTTCGCCTGAGAGTGTATAATCAAGGCAGTTATGCTGGACCAAGTCACTCGGCGTTAGCGGTACACCGCGCCTACGAAAGTAATCCGGCGTGGCAACTAATTTCCGACGTACAGGAGCTAGCTTACGAGCAACCAAATTAAGATTTGGTTCGCCAGTTACACGGATGATCACATCGTATCCTTCTTCTACGATATCCACTGGACGATCTGTAATAGTCAAATCAATTCGAATTTCAGGATATCGAGCAAGGAAATCAGCCAGGGCGGGCGCAACGTGAAGTGTACCAAATGCCACTGATGCACAAATTCTGAGCATGCCCCGCGGTTCGGCATGTAAGCTGGTAACTACTTGCTCCGCATGTTCAGCTTCCTCCAGGATACGTACTGAGTGTTCTGCAAATGCGCTACCTACTTCGGTCAAGCTGAGATGGCGTGTACTGCGATTCAGTAATCTTGCACCCAGATCAACTTCAAGTTTAGCGACAGCTTTACTTACCGCCGAGCGAGAAGTATCCATACGGCGGGCTGCTTCAGCAAAGCTGCCTGCTTCTACAACACGTGCAAAGGTAGCAATAAGATTTAGATCTTGCATAAATAAATTTCCTAATATAGCCAAAATTAAAATTATAAATTATTTTATTGTATCAAAATTATATACAATATATTTCATTCTGGCCTACTTATTTTCTCACTGCTTTATCAATAATATTTACCCATGAAAAGAGAATATCATTTAGATCATAATAATTTCATTTGTTTCTAGTGGAATATAAGGTGATATTCACTGGTGCATATGATATGCCTGTTAATAAAGATGAGGAGGTAATATTTTTATCGCTATAAAGCGGAACATATTACTGTAGAAAGATAAGCACGTATTGCTAATGAGTAATTGTTCTAGGTAGAGAGTAAATAAAATTTGAAGGTATAAGTAAGATGAAAATTAAATTATTTAATCTCGCAATTGTGCTACCTCGGATACTTCTGATCGGCATACTGGCTTTTATTATTTCTCTTAGCTTGACAGCAGTTGCCATAGCAGCAGGGAAAACAGGGAATACATATAACATTACCGAAGTTGCCAGAGCCGAAGTAGAAGATGAGAACTGTGGTTATTTGGGAAAAGTTTGGGGAAGCTCGGATTGGGGTAAATCATCCAAGAATGCAAGGAAGCACAAGGCGGAAGATAAGGCTTTGAGAATGGCTGCTGAACTTAATGCTACCCATCTCGTATGGCGAGAAAATTCAGTAGAATCTGATTCTTATCCACATGCTTCTGGCGATGCTTATCGCTGTGCAAGACCAGGAAATATCGCTAAACAATACTGAGAAGGAAATAGATTAATAATAATAAAATCTAGTTCTAACTGGGGCGTGACTAAATGGCTTATTTAGCTTGGGTCGCGCCATTTTATTTTATCTGGTAAGCTCTGATTGTTTACTTTGCTTCAAGTCGGCTATTTGTTCCATCAGGGTTTTTTTCTCAGTTTCTAGCTCTTGGTATTGTGTACGGAGTCGATCTAGATCCGAGGTGTATTGTCGTATCCTCTTCTGACGTTCTTGCTTTTTTCTGACCATTTCTTCGTAACTCGGTGGAGAGCCGCCTATCGTTACTTCAGGCAAAAACTCACTCATTTTAGCTGTTCCAAGTTCAGGAAATGTCCCCGTTGGAGGATATGTTCCCATTGGAGGAATGGTAGCAACTTCTTCTTGCTGTTGTAATTCATGACGACGAAGCTCTTGTGTCATCTGGAATTGCTGATAGACATTTTGTTGATTCTGGTGTATTTGTAACAACTCGCTTTCTAGCTGACGAATTTGCTCGTCAATAGCGGACTCTGCTTGTGCTGAAAATGAAATCAGCAACAAGCAAAGAAGGACAGCAAACTTTGCGCTCCACTCATAACCAATACCGATAAATCGCAATGCTCTGTTAGTAGTATTGAATAGCAAGTATTTCATAATTTTCGATAAGGACAATCTTGTTTAGTACAATCAGCATAGAGGGATAGTGAATGCTCCTGCAGACTGAATCCACGTTCTTTGGCAATTTTGATTTGACGTTTCTCGATTTCCGCATCATAGAATTCTTCTACACGACCGCATTGTAAACAAACTAAATGGTCATGATGCGACTCACTACTTAGCTCAAACACAGCTTTGCCACTTTCAAAATGATGGCGTTCAAGTAAACCAGCTTGCTCAAACTGCGTTAATACACGGTAGACTGTTGCAAGACCAATATCTTCGCCTTCATTGAGTAATTCCTTATAAACATCTTCTGCTGATAAGTGACGAACCGGGCTATTCTCAAATAGATTGAGTATCTTTAGACGGGGTAGGGTCGTTTTTAAGCCAATTGTTTTGAGGTCAATGCCTTTGAGATCTTCGTATTTGCTCATGGTTTAATCAGTCCATAAATTATTTGCTGTATCATATAGCGCTTAGTTCGCTTTGAAAACACTTGCACTTAGTATGCATCTAAAAATACTATTATTATTTGTTGCTTCTTTATTGTTTAGTTGTACTTATATCCCAACTCTTCCCTATAAAATCGATATCCAACAGGGTAATGTAGTTACTCAAGAAATGGTAGAGAAATTAAAACAGGGTATGACCCGATCGCAAGTGCGTTTTGTTTTGGGTACGCCACTTATTACCGATGTGTTCCATAACAACCGCTGGGATTATTTTTATTATTTTGCACCACGCGGAGCATTATCTGAGAAGCGAAAGCTCACTGTAATTTTTGATGGCGATCGGCTTTCTCATATCGAAGGAGATTTCTCACTTTCCACCTCTTCAGATAATTTGTTGTCAGCTCCACTTCCTATAAAAGAAGAAGAGCGCCCGCAATACTTGAAAGAGGATCAGGATGAAAGTAATAAGGATCCCAATGATTAATTTATCAAAATATTATATTCGTTAGTGGTGAAAATTATTAACCATATTGTTTGATTTGCAGATACCCAGTCAGTTCAACTCCAGAAAGGGTAGAATGGAATTAAAATAATTAGACAGTTTTTCTATAGATAAAATGACAATTCTGAATATTGCTGTAGCCGGAAGTACCGGACGCATGGGAAGAGTGCTCCTGGAAATGATTGCCGAGTCATCAGATATGCGATTATTTGCTGCATTAGAACAAAAAGATAGTCCATTTCTGATGAAGGATGCGGGTGAGCTGATAGGAGCGCCTTGTGGTATTCCGATTAGGAGTGACTTTGCGTCAACGCTACCTGGGAGTGATGTATTGATAGACTTTACCCGGCCAACTGGCACACTTGCCCATCTTGCCATCTGTCGTAATGCCGGCATAAAAATGGTTATTGGCACGACTGGGTTTTCGTCAGCCGAGAAAGAGGTACTCAAGGCGGCCTCGGAGGATATTGCCATCGTATTCGCGCCTAATATGAGTGTGGGCGTAAATGTCATGTTCAAACTACTGGAAGTTGTTGCAAGCACGCTACTCAATGAATACGATATAGAGATTGTAGAAGCGCATCATCGGCACAAAGTAGATGCGCCGTCTGGTACAGCATTGCGTATGGGTGAAATTATTGCGCAAACATTGAACAGAGATCTGACGAAAGTTGCTGTTTATGGGCGTGAAGGGGTTACCGGAGAGCGTTCTTCTGAAACGATTGGTTTTGCTACTATTCGTGGTGGCGATATTGTAGGTGACCATACTGCTATTTTTGCAGGTACGGGTGAACGTATAGAGATAGCTCACAAGGCCGGCAGTCGCAAAACGTTTGCTGTCGGAGCATTACGCGCTGCCCGATTTCTTGCTACACAACGTAGTGGTTTGTTTGATATGCAAGATGTGCTAGGTTTGCGGTAAAGAAAATCAAATCTTAATTATCCGATCTCATTATGGCGACTTACGCTATCGGCGATGTGCAAGGTTGTTATGAGGAATTTCAACAGCTTGTTGAATTAATTGGATTTAACGCTACAAGAGATAAATTGTGGTTAGCGGGTGATCTCGTCAATCGTGGGCCAAATTCACTCATTTTATTGCGTTCTATCATAAAACTGGGTAACGCAGTCATTCCGGTATTGGGTAATCATGATTTACATCTGCTTCTGGTTGCAGAAGGCCTAAGCAAACAGCATTCAGGTGATACTCTGCAGGATATTCTGGATGCGCCTGATCGTAATGATTTGCTAAACTGGCTGCGCCATCAAAAATTGCTTTATGTTGAGGATGAATATGCTTTAGTCCATGCTGGTCTACTACCATCCTGGGATATCTCTCAAGCAGCGGAGCTTGCACATGAAGTAGAAACCGCACTATGCAAAGAAAATTATCATGAATTTTTCTTACATATGTATGGCAATAAACCAAATTTCTGGTATCACGGTTTGGCTGGTTATGAACGCTTGCGCGTCATCATTAATGCGATGACTCGCCTGCGCGTCTGTACATCAGATGGTAGGATGGATTTCTCATATAAAGGCCCGCTTCAGTCCATTCCCCATGGTTACTTACCCTGGTTTGAGGTGCCTAATCGTGCCAGTAAATCAACTACCATCATTTTTGGCCACTGGTCTGCGCTTGGCCTACAGATTAGGGAAAATTTGATAGCGTTGGATACAGGTTGTTTTTGGGGAGGGAAGCTTACTGCTATTCGCCTGGAAGACCGGAGAGTTTTTCAGGTGCCTTGTGCACAATAGGTAGTTGCAGCGTTTCAGCAATAGCATGTTCTGATAAGCGCGTTAATTCTCGCCGATTCTTGCCGTTGCAGCTAATCGGATCCAGAAAATATACTTCAGCTTTAATGGTGGGTTGCTTCAGTATGAGTCTCAGGGACTCTACAATAGTCAAGTCAACATAGGTTACGCTTGCAGTACGCGCTCCTGCCATATCGCGATATCTGATCGCCATTGGGTAAAGTATTGCTTGTACGGTTACTGCAGCTTGGAGCAGAGAGGCATGAAAGTGCAGAAGAACTGTTCCATCGCTGGTTCTACCTTCTGGAAAGATTGCAACACCATCCCCGGCAACAAGTGCTTCGCCGATATGTTGGTTAACGCGCATCGTATCATTACGTTTCTCGCGTTCAATAAAAATCGTACCCGCTCTACGACATAAGATATTAAGCAGTGGCCAGCTAAGAATCTCAGTTTTAGCTACAAACCTGACAGGATACAGCGCTAAAATAATAACAATATCCAGCCAAGAGATATGATTGGCAATTAATATGACGCGCTGCTCATCTTCAGGAGGCAAGGAACCACTGCAGCTTAATCGGATATTCAGAATTTCAAGCAGATTTCTCGCCCATTTTTGCACCATATATTTCTGTCTAGGTCGACTAAAATAGGGATAAGGAATCGACTGGAGCAAGCCAGAAAAGATATGCAGCAATAACCTGCTAAGCCGGATGATCTGAATTATTTTAGAAGTTTGGGTGCTATTCATGAGATCATAAAATGGCTAATGCACCATGTCGCTCAAACAAAACCTGATCCTTCTTTCGGGATCTGCGACTGGCTTCTATTAAACTCATAAAGTAGCTTATTATATTAGGAAGGGAAGAGTAGATTAATATTGATTTTAATTTGAGCTTCTAGAAGATTCGATTTCCAAATGCTTCAAAATAAAGCTGATCGATTTCATCGCGACTGAACCGATGATTTTGACCGCCACGGTGTCCAATTTTGATGGCACCTAACAGTGAAGCGAGCTGACCAGTTGTTTGCCAATCCATATCATGAGTGATGCCATAGAGTAACCCAGCTCGATACGCATCACCACAACCAGTGGGATCAATAATTGCATCGGGTTTAACACAGGGAATTTCAAACTGGCGGCCTTCCGCATAAATTGTAGAGCCCTGCGCGCCTTTAGTAATGATCAGGGCTTTAACTCTATCGGCAAGCTCACTCCAAGTGTATTTCGTTCGTTTTTGCAGCAATTGGCCTTCATAATCATTGACTGCGATATAGTCAGCTTTATCGACAAAATCAATCAATTCATCACCACTGAACATAGGTAGCCCCTGGCCAGGATCAAACATAAAGGGAATACCGCATTCTTGAAACTCGCATGCATGAGCAATCATGCCATCGCGACCATCAGGAGCAATGATGCCTAGATTGATATCTTCTGCATCTTTTACAGAGTTAAAGTGCGAAAAATTCATAGCCCCAGGATGAAAGGCCGTAATCTGGTTATCATCTAAATCAGTAGTAATAAACGCTTGCGCAGTAAATGCATCATTTATTTGACGAATATAGGTATTTGCCAAATTCAATTTTTCCAGTCGATATGCATAAGGCTGGAAATCATTACCTACTGTTGCCATCATCATTGGATTTCCACCCAACATGTGTAGATTGTACGCAATATTGGCGGCACACCCCCCGAACTCACGCCGCATATCGGGAACAAGAAAGGCTACATTTAGCACATGAAGTTTGTCAGGTAGAATATGGTGCTTAAAATAGTCTTGAAACACCATTATGGTGTCATAAGCAATAGAGCCGCATATAAGTGTATGCATTGTTTATAAGTTTTGGTGCTGGAAATATCTGAGGTACATTCGAAAAGCTTTTCCCCGAACAGATTGATATTCAAACGAATCAGTCGGGGAGTCAGCTAATATCTAAAGTACCAACGCAATTGATTATGGCTTCCAGGTTAAATCTAATTCCCGGGCAGCTTTGACGTCATCCAATTTGCGTACGGGCATATTATGAGGTGCACTTTTCACCATTTCTGGTTGCTCTTGAATTTCTACCAGAATTTCCTTCATAGCGGCAACGAATGCATCCAACGTTTCTTTTGACTCTGTTTCGGCAGGCTCAATGAGCAGACACTCAGGAATCAATATCGGAAAATAAGTGGTAGGTGCATGATAGCCTTTATCTAGTAGTCGCTTGGCCAGATTCATCGCAGTGACGCCTGTTTTTTCTTTTATATCTTTTAGTGTGGCGATAAATTCATGGCTTGCGCGTCGAGTCGGGAATGCAATCTCAAAGCCGGCTTTACGCAATTCCGCCATCAAATAGTTGGCGTTAAGTGTGGCATATTCGGAAACGCGATTCATTCCTTTTGCGCCCAGCAAACGTACATATATATAAGCGCGCAATAATACCCCCGCATTACCCATGTGTGCTGATAATCGACCGATTGTTTGCGGCACATCCTTTTCTGTCATCCAGCGATAGGCTCCCTTTTCATATGCAACCATGGGAACAGGTAGATATGGCAGTAAACGCTCCGCAACACCTACTGGAGCTGCACCAGGACCACCTCCACCATGTGGCGTTGAAAAAGTTTTGTGGAGATTGATATGGATAACATCGAAACCCATATCGCCTGGTTTGACTTTACCGAGAACAGCGTTAAGGTTGGCACCGTCATAGTACAGTAACCCACCTGCGTCATGAACAATGCGACTCATCTCCGAAATATTTTTCTCAAAAACTCCTAAGGTTGAGGGATTAGTCAGCATTAAGCCAGCAGTTTGTGGGCCGACCGCTGCTTTCAATGCGGCCATATCGACATTGCCTTCTTTATCCGTAGTTATTTCGACGACTTTATAGCCACACATGACAGCAGTAGCCGGGTTGGTCCCATGAGCGGCATCAGGCACGATGATCTCAGTGCGCTCTTTATCGCCGCGCGCTTCATGGTAGGCGCGTATCATCATGACTCCAATTAACTCACCTTGTGCACCTGCCATAGGTGTCAGACTGACACCTGCCATCCCGGTCACATCTTTCAATATTTCCTGCAATTCATACATGCAGGCAAGAAAGCCTTGCCCTGTGTCTTCGGGCGCCAAAGGATGTCGTGTCAGAAACTGCGGTAACATAGCGAGCGCATTGCAAGCCCGCGGATTATATTTCATGGTACAGGAACCTAAGGGGTAGAATTCCGTATCGATCGAAAAATTCTTTTGGGAAAGACGGGTGTAATGACGCACCACATCCATCTCAGAAGCCTCTGGTAGAAGCATAGGCGACTTGCGTAGCAGATTTTGTGGAATATTCTGTTTTTCCGCTTTGGTGGTTGGAGATTGCGAGTAATTACGCCGTCCCGGGCGTGAATGTTCAAATATCAACATATAAGTTTTACACAATTGGAAGTTAATTCAAAGCAACTAAAGCTGCATCCTAATTGGATTCGGTTCATCCGTATTTTTTAAGAATCTTCCCGAGCATTTCGCTGTATTTATTCAAATCATCAGCTGTTTTCGTTTCGGTGGCACATACCAGCAAAGCATTATTTAATTCAGGGTAATGCTCTTGCAGATTTAACCCACCAAGAATCCGCTGCTCCTTAAGCGCTTGCAGAATTTCATGAACCGGTCCCGGTAGTGTCAGTGCGACTTCATGAAAACAAGGTCCGCTATAGACCCGTTTTACACCAGGTAATTTCTCCAATTGCTCTGTCAGCTGTAACATATTGGCATGTGATTGAGCCGCTACCCGCCGTAATCCTTCAGGACCTAATAAAGACATATAAATGGTCGCTGCTGTCACCATTAATCCTTGATTAGTACAGATATTAGAGGTAGCTTTGGAGCGACGGATATGCTGTTCACGTGCTTGTAAGGTCAATACAAAACCTGGTTTATTATCCAAATCAACGGTTCGACCGATGATACGTCCTGGCATCTGGCGAACCAAGTCATGCTTGCATGCCATAAACCCGAAATAAGGTCCACCGCTGGAAAGAGGAATGCCCAGAGGTTGGCCTTCACCTACTGCGATATCTGCACCTTGAGCGCCCCATTCGCCTGGGGGCACCAGCATCGCAAGTGACATTGGATTAACGACGGCAATTACTGATGCATGTTTTTCGTGAGCCCAATCTGTAATTGCATCGACTTGCTCAAGAACACCAAAGAAGTTAGGTTGAGGAATGACGAGTGCAGCAAAATCTTCTTGGCCAAATGGTTCTAGATGCTCAAGGAGAACCTGTCCTGACTCAGGGCAAAAAGGAATTTCCACAACCTCGATATTCTGGTTTCTGACAATAGCGCGCAATACCTCACGGTAAACAGGGTGAACAGTGCGCGGCACCAGAATCCGGTGTGATGTCTTATGTAGGCGGACAGCCATCAAAGCAGCTTCAGCAAGTGCTGTTGCACCGTCATATAGACTTGCGTTTGATACGTCCATACCGGTCAATGAAGCCATCATCGTTTGGTATTCATACAATAGCTGGAGCGAACCTTGACTCGCTTCGGCTTGATAGGGCGTATATGAAGAGTAGAATTCACCGCGAGTCGTAATTTGCCAGACTGCTGCAGGAATATGGTGTTCATAGGCACCAGCGCCAATGAAGCTGAGATAAAATCCATCAGCTTGCGCGCGCTCAAGCATGAGTCTTGATATTTCCATCTCAGACATGCCTGGAGGAACACGTGTTAATGCGCCTGTTTTTAAAGCAGGAGGAATTTCATCAAATAATTCTTCAATAGAGTTTGCTCCGATACTTGCAAGCATCTCTTTGACATCTTCTTCAGTGTGAGGAATGAATGGCATGATTTGTAGCTTCTAAAATAATTTAACGCAATGAATCAGAAAGAAAGAACTTAACGTTAATGTTCTTCACTTTCCAATGTTTTTTCATACCCTTGCGCATCAAGTAAATTTGCCAGGTCAGCAGCATTGGCTGGCTTCAATTTAAATATCCACGCTTGATAGGGATCTTGATTGATTTGCTCTGGTGCAGATTCCAATTCGGAGTTCACTGCAACAACTTCACCTGCTATAGGTGAATAAATATCGGCAGCGGCTTTGACAGACTCTACCACGGCGCATTCCTCTTTTTGTGCGAGAGTACGCCCGATTTCTGGTAATTCAACAAATACCATATCTCCGAGTAACTCTTGAGCGTGCTGGGTGATACCTATCGTGACTGTACCATCACTTTCGGATTTTACCCATTCATGTGATTTTGTATATTTTAGTTGTGTTGGGATACTCATTTTTTACTCCAAAATTAGGAAAGATTTTAGTGATCTCGGTGTCAAATCAAAATTTGGCCGTTCCGCACAAATGGATATTTTACGACTTTGGCAGCGAGCTTTTTATCTCGTACCAATACATGAACTTCTTCGCCGATGGCTACTTCTGTTGACAGACGTGCCAAAGCGATTGATTGATTAAGCGTGGGTGAAAAACCACCGCTGGTAATTTCTCCCTCATTCCCAGCTTGATCATGTTGTGTTATGACTTTCTGGTGGCTACGAAGTACGCCTTTATCCAATAATAATAGACCTATTAATTGTCGTCTGATTGTAGCTTGCAAGAGCGCTTGCTTACCAATAAAATCCCGCTCGCTTTTTAGATCGACTGTCCAGGCTAATCCCGATTCGAGTGGGTTAGTTGTTTCATCCATATCCTGGCCATAGAGATTCATCCCTGCTTCTAAACGTAGTGTATCGCGAGCACCTAATCCTGCTGGCGCTACGCCAGCTGCGTGGAGTTTTTTCCAGAAATCCACAGCATCATTGGCGGGCAGAATGATTTCAAAACCATCCTCCCCGGTATAACCAGTGCGTGCAATAAAATATTGCTCGAACGTTGCTGATTGGAATTGCTTCAGATTTTCCGTAACTGCCTGAGTACCGGGGATGACTTGCCAAACTTTAGCGCGTGCATTGGGGCCTTGTACGGCAATCATTGCCAAATCATGGCGAGGTTTTATTTCGAGATTAGGTGTGGTTTTATCACGTTGTGAAGTGATCCATGCAATATCTTTATCTGCAGTCCCCGCATTGACTACCAATCGAAACCAGGATTCGGATAGAAAATAGATAATAAGATCATCAATAATTCCACCATCTGGATTAAGCATACAGGTATACAGCGCTTTACCTGATACAGTGAGCTTATCTACATTATTAGCAACCAGTTGTCGCAGGAAATTACGAGCATTTTCTCCATGAATATCAACGACCCGCATATGTGATACATCGAACATGCCTGCATCTTGCCTAACCTTATGGTGTTCTTCTAATTGTGATCCATAATGAAGCGGCATATCCCAGCCACCGAAATCAACCATTTTTGCGTTCATGTCTCGGTGAGTCTGATTAAGAGGGGTTATTTTTAGCACAAATTTTCTCCCTAAGATAAAAAATGAAGCCATCTCTTATGACTTCACCCCTCTGTCCTTTTACCTGAGAGTTTTACGGTAGAATTCTGTCCGCGTGCCCCTTCGGTGGCTGAACTCACTGTTCGGCGCTCTCCAGATTGCCTGTCGCAAGCAGTTTTTTAGTCGATGTTGTTGCTATTAACTATACCTGAGCGATTCCGGGGGGGTTACGCCTTCGGCGGCGCTTAAAAAAAAGCGCGCTCTCCTGCTTGGATATATAAATGGCAGGACGCCACTATACCTCAGCTAGGTTAGCGAAACAAGATGGTTATATGAATCATTTTCTCTTTTTACGCGCCAGGATATCAAAATATTTCTTATAGTATGCAACAACGTTTCTGTATATTTTTCTCATGCAATTGAAAATTTCTAAAAAATAGATAATATATTGTATTAATGAAGAAATATTAGAAGTAAAAATATAATACAAAAGGAAGGGCGTAGATATAATCGGTACTTATGGAAGACCTAATGGCAAATGAGTGAAGAAAGGCCATTGAATAGAGGCAAAAGAGGGGAGGCGCTTTTTAATTAACATGGAATTAGCCACATTTACCGGTATATCGATTCTGCTGCAAATGAGCTGAAAGAGGTATTTGTTTTAACCTATCATCCCGCAGAAATGAAAATTTGCTGAACTAAGCAATAAATTGAAATTTGACGAATACCTTTTAAGAAGGTATATTAGCGGACTTTTCGGGGTGTAGCGTAGCCTGGTAGCGCGCCTGGTTTGGGACCAGGATGTCGGGAGTTCAAATCTCTCCACCCCGACCAGTTTTATGTGTTACCGTGTTGGATTAGACCCGGTTTGAGTCGTGCCCGTAGCTCAACCGGATAGAGCACCAGCCTTCTAAGCTGGGGGTTACAGGTTCGATTCCTGTCGGGCACGCCAAGATTGCATCTTTAAATTATAAAAAATCATTGATAAAAATGATTGGAATACCGATTTAGAGTAGATGGTGGCTGTAGCTCAGTGGTAGAGTCCCGGATTGTGATTCCGGTTGTCGTGGGTTCGATCCCCATCAGCCACCCCAATAAATTCAAAGAGTTATATCATTAATACCCAATTGCCACATAAATTATGGGGCACTAACAAAAATTTCCTTAATTTTCACTTTCTGCCATTGATTTTGCTGCCATTTTCGCTCGATCAAACGCCTAATTCCAGCGGCCTGGCAAAGCTTGAATAAATAACGCTGATCAATCTTTTTTGGGTCGGCCTAACCACACTTCAACAGCTCCATGATAGCCGTCGATTTCGTCGAACCTGTTTTTGGGTTAAAGTCAAAGTACTGACATAGCTCATCCGCCTGCATGTGCAGCGTTTGATTCTTGTCGAACAGAAAGTTGACTCGACCGGCTGAGTAAACAATACCACAGGCCCAGGTATTAGTTTTTCCGGTGGCGATCGGCGACGGGCGCTTATGGCAGAGCTTGACTGCCATGCGCCGACAAAGGTCTCGATATTCTTCGTTTAAATGCTGCTGACAGAACTGATTTGTGAGCCCAGTGATCTCATCGTATCTTTCCTGCAGCGTCGCTGGTATCTGCTCTGTTTTACCCATGCTGTTTCCTATTCCTGTGATTCTTACAAAGGGATGCTGGTTTTGATTGCCTTCAATCTATGTTTCTTAAATCAATAATGTAGTTTGGTTTCTGTTTCAAAATATCTCGCGGCAGGATGCCAGTCGATTCATCAATATTCAAGTGTTTGAGATTTCGTCTGCCGAATAAGCCTATTTTTATCCCTTATTTTCTAGCTTAATAAAATCTACTTCCAGATATGCTTTTATATTGTCTCTATTTGACGACATTTATTAATTTATTTATATAAAAAAGAATATTTATTTTTTCTGTACACAAGCTGGCACCAGGATTACTCGAGAACATAAAGGTCTCAGCCGCCAAGCACTACCGCTGAATTACCCAGGAGGATTCATATGAGCACAATATCGCAAAGCTTGCCGATGTACTTTCCGTCGTCTTTCGTCCAGACAGAGGCTGCCGTCTGCGGGTCGCTGGTATTGACCGCATATGATCAGTACAACCAGTGGGCCGACCAGGGATATCCATCACAAGCGGATTTCAACTGGACTCCGGAAGGACTTGGATTTCAGTACAGCCAGCTATGGGGAATCGTCACCGTCCTCGACTTCCCGAATCCAGAGCCCTTCGGGTTCGTAGCGTGGGACGGGAACGGTAGCGCGTTCGTGGTGTTCCGCGGCACAATGACCAAGGCGGATGGGATTATCGACGCCGAGATCGATCAGACGAGCTACGCGCTGGCGTCGGGTTTCGGCAACGTTCAGATGGGCTGGTACAAAGTCTATACAACAATCAGCCCTTCGTTACTCAAGCAGCTCGGCCAAATCGGCACAGTTACACGGTTGTTCTTCGCAGGACACAGCATGGGTGCGGCGCTGTCGTCGCTCGCGGTGCCAGATGTGGCGATTAACTCGCAGCTTCCGCCGAGCAGCAATCTCTCTTATGTCCATTATAACTTCGCCAGCCCGCGCGTCGGGGATACGGGGTTCGCGGTCGGGATGAATTTCAGCGTGCAAGCACCGACCTTCCGCATAGTGAACACCGAGGACATCGTTCCTGATGTTCCGCCTCCGTTGACCGGCTCGACCATCTATCAGCACATTGGCACACCGGTTGACTTTACGGCCGAATACTCCACGACCGACGATAACCACAGCATGGCGAGCTGCTACTGGTACGCCATTAACAATCCCACGCAACCGCAAGGGCCGATGCCGTCATCGTCCTTGCTTCACCAGATTCGCGTCGATGGAAAGGCCAGTAACTTTGTGCCACGTACTCTGGTTACGTAAGACAAGACGCGGGGCTAAGCTTGGCATTCGGCACGATAAGAATATGTCTCATTGATCGCATCGCTTTGCTGGAATGGGACATAATTAATTTTTTGAAAATAAGGCCGCTATATGCAGTTCGTTACTTACATGAGCTAATAAAGCTAACGTTCATGCATAGCTTGAATACAGGGGGCAAACGAAAGTGTCAGATTGATGCGGTTCTGTAAGATTGCTTTTAAGCAAGTACGCTTTAGTGAATGACACAACTTTACCTATGCGTTAAACCTGGATTCCTCAGTTGGGCAGGATGGAGTGTGTGATTTTGCGAGTGCAGGGCAAGGCGCAACGATGCGGAATGGTCGTTCCATTCCAAAGAGTTGCAACGCAGCCATGCGCTTGCAAAATTGCGCAATCCGTCCTGCAGCGGAAACACCCAGAGGGTGAAAATGAAATATGTAGGAAAAATTATTATATTCATAATGTTAACATCAGAACGAGCGATCAACTGAGGAATCTAGGTTAAATGCTCTAGCCACATAACATACGATTTCGGCTGGCATGCTCTATTTAATCCACATTACAAGGGAAATTTTATTCATGCAATTGTAGAAGAACTCATAAGCTTGATTAAACAGAACGATTAGGCGGCCGACTTCGAGGAAGCCATTTGAATGGCTGATTCCTGGCAAATTCCATCAATCGCACATATCAAAACTCTGGATGATTATCTGAATTACATCAGTCGATTGGTCACTTGAGTACCTGGTGAGAAACCGGCAGATCCTGTGATGGAAAATATCTATCAACATATTGTTAGGCAGGTTATTGCGGAGGCTCCGTCTAATTTACCTGAAACAGGAATTTCCAAACAGCTTCTAAGGGAATCTCCATTCGCCTCATGCCAGCGGTACCTTTAAAACTGTTTACCCTGCAAGCAATCAAAATCGGCTTTATATTAACGCGTTACTGCAATGCAAGCGTCTGTAGAGAAGATAACAAATTATCACGGAATGTTTCACATTGAATCGAGGACATGAAGCTAATGCGAACATTGGCACAATCCGGATTCATCGCACCATAATCGATTCTTAGCTTTCCTCTTTTCTCTCTGGTCAAGTAATACTTATCATTCCGGTTAGTTGCGGTAGCTAACACAACATGAAATATATCTGTATCTGCGCTGGCTTCAGGGATTGATAAACTTTCATACTCAATCATTTCAACTGTTCTATACAGGTTTTTCTTTTTTATCAGCTCAACCACCATTCTGAAATTTTCATTGGCGCCTGAATATAATGGTTCAATACGTAGATCTTCCCTGGACATAGGAAAATCCGGGGATATATCTTTAAAGTTCTTCTGAATAGCTGTATAGATGAATTCCTGGGAAGGAATCAAAGCGATCAATTTCCGCTCTATAAGCGGCGTGGGGAGCGGTTCAGTACTCTCGATACAGCGGGTATGCATTGCAGCTCTCGCTGCGATATACTTTTTCTTGCCTTCGTATTCTGCGTCTTCAAGGTAATAAATTGTGCTGCAGCCAGATAATACAAGGACAGTCATTAAAATAACGAGTGCAGCTTTTTTCATGTTGATTGTTTTTCCTCACAGACTATGTGTGCTTTGTAATCTAATTCTATTTCTAAATCAAACATGGCACGAAGACGAGCCGCAGACAGTATAAATAATACGGCAAGGTGAAGCCGACAAAGTTAGGTTTGATTTGAAAATGGAATAACTCAGGCAATAAACATTATGTCTGCAGCAATATCCACAAAATAATATTTTATTCTGACAAAATAAAATATTTTTCAAAAGATATCTCGTGGTTCTTTCATTGTTAATTGGTTTTTGCGACTCATGCGTATTAATTCAATTACCCAAATTTTTACGGGAACAAATACTTTAAAGAAAAATCTTTTGGCATTAATTTTTAATTTTTTTGTAATATTAAAACTGACTTTCCTTTCTGGAATTGTATGGTAATTGACCTGTAATTCTAATCATGATAGCCATAACACTCTATATTTGTTGATCTTCCATATAAGCACATGAGATATAAACTAAAATAAACATAAAAAACGAGGCGAGCGACTTGGCTATAACTTACGAACACCGAAAAATCAGCATTATTGGCGGTCTATTGTTGCTAGGATTGACTCTGACGACAGGCATTGCAGTTTATGATGTGATGCATCAGCAGATTGAATCTGCGCTCGGTAGAGGACTCGATGTAGCATTAGAAGGTAAAACGTATTTATTTGAAATTCAAATTGAAAAGGGTCTTGCTGATACGCGTGCGTTAGCCATGCGGCCTTTCATGATTCAGCCAATCCAGCAACTTAATATTCAACCGGATAACGTCAATGCACTGCACGACCTTGATCGGAATGTTAATTCATTGACACAGATCGGCTTCTCGGCAGCCATCGTTTATGATGTGCACGGGAATGTATTGTCACAGGTGGGTCATTTTTCTGATAAACAAACTCAATCGTTACCGCTGACTATACAAAATAACACCTATCTATTGTGGGATGATGATCAATTCATTTTACGTACAAGTGAAGATGTGTTGGATGAAGATGGAAATCGCATCGGCAGTTTTACGACAGAGAGTTTTTTGCCGCATTTGACTCGGAGATTTAGCGAAATAAGATCGATTGGTGAAACTGGAGAATTCATATTATGCGCACCTCAAGCTCCGGGAGATAGTGCGCAGGAAATAGCTTGTCTTATGAGTCAGATTGATGGTGTGAAATTCAAGTACTTGTACCATGCAACAAAAGAAGAGCTGTTGCCAATAAATAATGCATTAGCAGGAAAAAGTGGCGTTATGGCTGTAAAAGATTACCGTCATATGCAGGTAATTGCGGCATATGCTCCGCTAGATAAGATTGGTTTAGGCATGGTATTGAAGTTGGATGAGGAAGAATTGCTCAAACCGGTAGCTGAACAGTTAAAATTTATTATTCTATATCTTGCCGGATTGATAGCTGCAGAAATACTGCTATTAAACTGGTTTGTACTTAAACTGATTAACTCCAGACGGGAAGCGCAAGAGGCTAAAGAAAAAGCCGAGCTATTTTCCATAGAATTGAGTCATAAGGAATTAGAGTTACGTAAACGTCTAAAGGAAATAACCTGTCTTTATGAAATTCGTCGTGGGATGGGACTAGATGTATCAGTGGATAATGTTTGCCAGAATATTTTTGAGCATTTGATACCAGCAATGCAATTCCCGAAAATAGCTACTGCCGTAATTGAACTTTATGGCTGGCGATACATTTCCGGTCAGTATAATCAAGGTTTTATACGCCCTTTGCGATCAAAGACTAAAATCACCGATAAGATTGTTGGCTATCACTGGCATAAGGATCAAAGCTCTTTTTGTACCTATTTGTCTGAAATTATCGTCAACGATGAGGTCTGTGGTCAATTACGGTTGTTTTATTCTGAAGATCAAACATTTCCAGTAATTGAGGAGCAAAAGCTTATCAATGCCATCGCAAGCGATCTTGCGGGTTGGCTTGAGCGCAAGCGATTAGAACAAGCATTGGTTTTTGTTGCGGAAGAGCAGGCGCACACCATCGGACAGGAATTGCATGACAATCTAGGGCAGCGGATTGCTGCAATTGGTTATCAGGCCAGAGCGTTGGAGAAAAAAATATCTGCTTTGGGGAAAGAGAGCTTGGCAGGAGTGGCTGCTTCCATTGCAGCGCAAGCCCAGGCTTCGGTAGTACAAATCAAACAGTTAGCTCAGGGGCTGCTACCATTTGAGCTGGAAGCAAATGGTTTGATAGCGGCATTACAAGCACTCGCATCGAGAATAGCCTCGACTTATAAGATCAATTGTGAATTTGTATGTGAAAATGAAACTATTATTAACGATAATAATCTTGCACTAAATCTTTATCGAATTACACAAGAAGCGGCTAATAATGCAATACGTCATGGCGGTGCACGATATTTGAGAATATTTTTGAGTTTTGAAGAGGGGATGCTTTGCCTTTCGATATGCGACGATGGAAGTGGTATTGTCGATGTGGGTGCAAAGCATGAGGTAACACAGGGAATGGGTATCAAAATTATGCAATATCGTGCAAAACAGCTAGGCGCCAAGCTGGAATTATTAATGCGTCCGGAAGGAGGCACGGAAGTGCGTTTGGAAATGCAACTGATTTAATATGATGACTTTGAAAGCACAGGTAATGTTAGTGGATGACCATGCCATGTTGCGGCACGGTATGGCGATGCTCATAAATATGGAGCCAGATTTGGAGGTTTGCGCTGAGACTGGCGATGGTAACGAAGCGCTGGCGATACTCAAGAAAGCTGATAAGGTTGATATCGTTTTATTGGATGTAACGCTCAAAACAAGTTCTGGCTTTGAAGTAATAAAATATATGCATGCGTTGCAACCTGCATTGCCAGTGCTGTTTGTGTCGATGCATGATGAGACGGTTTATGCCGAACGTGCATTACGGACAGGCGCTTCAGGCTATGTAATGAAGCAGGAACCAGGTGAAGTTTTGCTTACGGCTATCCGTGAAGTCTTGAAAGGTAATGTTTATCTGAGCAAGGAAATGAATGCAAAATTGCTGAATCGCATGGTTGCAGGACATCCAGAGCATGAGCAGTTAATTAATAGCCTAACGCCTAGCGAGTTTGAGGTGTTACATTTGATTGGATCTGGACATAGCAGTAAAGAAATTGCCACGCTACTTAACCGTAGCATTAAAACAATTGAAACACATCGCTTTAATATTCGTACCAAATTGAATTTAAAAAATGGTGCCGATTTGATACGCTATGCCACTCGCTGGTTTTCAGAGGAGCCTATTGATCAGGCTCATAAATAGCTTTAAGGAGCATATTTAACGAGGATATCTTTTAACCTAAAAACAACCGCAGTTGACCGCTTGATTGGAGAGTTAAGTCCATGACATATAGAGGCATTCCTGGAATTTTCTCATTCACCGGAATGGTGAGGCCGCTACGAGGAGCATCATATGTCGCTCCAGGCACGAATGCGGCGTTGCTCTTCGTTGCAGGGAACGACCCTGCGGCCTCATCGCGCCTTGCCTCGCACCTTAATCTAGAATTATTCTTCTCACCATTAAGTTGATCTCAAGTGTAAAGCACACTACCTCATTCCGCATCACGCTATGTTCTGTTGACATTTTAGCGTAGCGAAGTTAAATCAATGCCGCGACAAACCAGCTAAACGCTCTGTAATTTCTGGCTAACAGCAGTTGGTATAAATTTACCATTGTTCATCGGTCAGTTCCGTTCTGAGATTCATTCTCATACAAAATGGACCAGTTTTCGTTGATTATTACGAAATGCCAATAGAACCTGGCAGTGGATGATTTGTTTATGCCTATCTTGACTAAATCTTCTGGGTCTAAATTAACTAATGGAATCCATTATTAGTCGGTAATAGATTCACTCGCAATTATAAGGGTTTTACTTATAGATAGAAGGGGGTAACCATTATAAGAAAACAATGGTTTCCCTAATATACATCACGGTTTTAATTGAGATAGGATTGTCCATCGCTTATAGAAATAAGCGTAAGTAAGCAATAAGAATCTTCATTAAAGATCGCTAAAAAAGAGAAAAGATAACCAATATACAATATTCGGACTAACTACTTGCTCGCAAAGGACAAAGCTAACGGCAATCTCCATGATTTATGGGCAAAAGGATTTTTTATAGTCTATTACTTACAGACTTTTAGGAGAAAAGTAATTTATGGCTACACAAATGGAAAAGGAAAATAAACCGTTCGAAGACGGACAGCAGGACGTGGGAGGCACTGCTCCATCAGGTTCTGCTGCTTTTCAATCACAATATTTTGTGCGTGATACCGCTGCAGGTGTGATAACTGGCGCCATGGCCATTCCACTATCAATTGGTATTGCGATGATGTCTGATTATCCGATCAAGGTGGGTTTGGCAACTGTGGTTTTTGCCTGTTTAGTTGGTTGGATCAATGCCTGGTTCAAGCCGGGTAATTATATTGGTACACCTGGAATTGCGGCTGGATTGGCTCCAGTGTTGGCTCTGGGGGTGTCTACTTTCGGCATGGAAAATATGGCCTTTTGTATCTTAATGACCGCGGTGATGCAGGCGATCATCTGGAAATTCAATTGGCAAAGATATTTGCTTGTTGCCGTTCCGGTTTATCTAGTGGAAGGCTTGTTAGCAGGCATAGGACTAAAGATATTCTTGAAATTCTCAGAGTTTACCTACGAAATACCAGCAGAACTAGTTACTGAAACTTTCTGGAATGCTTCCCGTATTCAGATGGCTGCTATTTCTGCGGCTGGCCTTGGGGTGTTTGTGTTCTTGTTTTCCAAATTCAAAAATACCCAACCTGCTATTCCTTATTTCGCACTGATCATTGGTGGCGTGATTGTAGCGCAGTTTGTTTCTGTACCCATGATAACTGTGGCAGATGTTCCTCTTGAACTGAGAATACCGCTGCCAACTGAGGGTACAACAATGTTGATGCTGGTTTATATGTTCTTTTTCTGTGCCATGCTGGCTATTGTTGATGTCATTGAGCAGGTCATGAGTAACGCTGCCATTGAAAAAATAGATCCGCTTAAACGTAAAACGAATAGCAATAATAGTTTGTTTGCTATCTGGATTGCCAATTTTGGTTCAAGTTTCTTTGGCGGCATGACCAACCTGGACGGCCTGGCTAAGAGCACTACCAATAGATTGGCCGGTGCAATAACCAAGTTTTCCGTTTTGATCGTTGGTTGCGTAGTGTGCTTTTTTATGCTCAATCCGCAGTTTTTAGATTACTTACCAAAATTTGCATTGGCGGCGATCATGATGTTTACCGGCTATAAGATGATTGCCGGGTTGGTGCATGTTACACATTATGGCCCATATGCCATGATGTTAGCGCTTTTCACTGGCGGCTTGGTCTACAAGGTAGGTATTTTTGAGGGCATGTTGATTGCGATGGTGGTACACGGAATTATTCATTTTATGGTCTACACCAAGCACGATAATATGCCAGGAAAAGAAGTTGTTAAACGATACTTTAGTAATTTAAAAAGAGACAGTAGCAGTAATTTACAGTAATCATGTTTACATATTCTAGACATATTGAATAAGTAAACTGTTCAGTGATTTGAGGGCGAAGATATCATGACTTCGTCCTCAAACAGAATAAATGCTCATAAGAGGGTTAGTCTTATGTACAAGAAAATAATGATCGCTATTGATGGTAGTGATACTGCTCAGCAGGCATTAAAGGAAGCAGTAAATATTGCCAATACTTACAATGCCGCATTGCACATTGTCCATTGCGTGAATGATGATACCGAAGCCGCTAAAAAAGCGGGCTCTCAGATCCTGGAACAAGCCCAATCATACCTTGACGCAGTAACCATAGAAACCAGTCTTCTGCAAGCTGAGGTTGCGTATGGCTTAACTGGTATTGCCGATTCGATTGCCGCTGCTGCCTCTGAATGGGGAGCAGACTTACTGGCAGTAGGAACTAGTAACCGTCGAGGATTGGAGCGTTTATTCATGGGATCAGTCGCCGAACAACTGATCTCTAAAGTTGATGCTTCAGTGCTATTGGTTCGCCCACAGAAAGCATAGAAAGTATAAGAATTAAAATTCTATAAGAACATAGTTAATATGATATTCGGACTAGTAGATGCAGTAGTAGATGCAGTGAATATAGCCAGTAATCATAATGCAGCATTAGGCATCGTCCATTCCGAGGATGATGGTGATATTGAAGTCATTAAAAAGACTGACGCTGCGATACTGGAAAAAGTCAAAGCTTATCTTAATGAATTAAATGTTGAAACACGTCTTCTGGATGTTAAAAAGGAAGAAGGTGTGAATGATATTATCAATGCGATTGCTGCTACCACTTCAGAGTGGGGTGCAGACGTGTTGGTAGTAGGAACAGCTAATTGTAGAGGACTGGAGCATTTTTATGTTGGCTCAGTTGCCGAACAGCTGGTCTCTAAAGTTGGATCCAGGATACTACTGGTTCGTCCCAAAAAGGATACTTCAATTTTCAATACAAGTAGTAGCCATTTAAGAAGTGCATAATATCCTGTAGTAAATAGTTTTATGCTTATAATAAGTTGAATTACCTCCGAGCTTTCTAGAGGTAATTCAACTGAAAGCATAGTAACGTAAAGCCATAGTTTTGGCACTTGGCTTTATCAAGATCCTGTTTTGTTGAAGATATTTAGTCTTTCTTAATCTCCTTTGATTAATTTATCATTCACTGCTTCTCTAAACTCTTTATTAGTAAGAGTACCTTCCGGGTGAAGCGATAACAGCTTTCCCAGCTCTTTTTTTACTGTATTCTGATTATCAGCTGAAGAAACAATAAAAAAGGAGACAGGCGTTTCGCGCATAGCCATTATTTCTATTCTGCTCTTAAGTTTACTTATCTGTTCCTGGAGACGTCGATTTTGTATCAACCCCCCTCCAATAACAGAGCCATGAAGAAAAATTGTTGTATGAGATAAGTCATTACTAGATACAATAATTTCAACCTTAACTGGCCAATAAAAGGAGAAAATTTGGAAAAATTCTTTGCATTGAATACGATTCTGGCTCTGATCTAAAATACGCCAATCATTTTCTTCAACTATTTTCTTGCAAATAGATAGAGCATTCTCAACCGAAATATTAGCATCAATTCTTTCGTCCGTATTTGAACTAATCTTTTGCAGTGCTTCAGCAACCTTGATTTTAATTTGCTTTAACCCAAAAGAACTTATGCGGGTAAGTTGGTTTTTGCTGATTAATATAAAGTTGCCCTGATACGTTGCTGCTGAAGTATTTTTAGTACCAAGTTTTAATAACATGACGACGGCACAGGCAACAATAAAAACTAATAAAAAGTTGTGCTGTGTATCCATTGCCACACTGTTATCTAACATGGCAATTATAAGGGCTACGACACCAATTATCTTCATGATCAGGTAACCTCCCAGTTAATAATATCGCGACAAAGATTTACTTTGTCGCGATATTATTAACATAAGCTTTATGAAGTTTATGTTAAGAAAGTTCACATATAGAGATCTCGCTCATTTTGCAAAAGCTGGTGCTTAATAAAATAGAATTTGATTACACCTTTATAATCAGGGTATTGAGCCAAGCCATTTACTTTCGACCGCTATGATATTTGCCGAAAGATCATTAATCGGAATAGCGTAAGGAGATTGCAGAGCAAGATATCAAGGCGTGTGAGCAGCTCGCTAAATCGGCTGGAGCAAAGGAAGGATATGGCAAGGGTAGCGATGTTGCCTCGAGTACAGTTATCGGAGCAGCAGGGGCAGCGGGCGGTGCTGCTGGAGGAGCCGTTTACCGGTGCAGCTGGTACGGGTTCAATGGTGGGAGCAGTCAGTGGCGCCGTGTGGGGGTTAATGCGAGGGCTCTTTTATGCAAGTCCCTCGCAGCCTGATCAGGCTTATGCCAATTTCGTGACCCGTTGTTTGCAAGAGAAAGGCTATGAGGTAACCGGCTGGCAATAATAGAAGACTACGTACCGCAGAATGTTTGATACACGCACTCTGAAGGTAATGGCGGAGTGCGGTAATCATGATACTCAGGCGCATCGGTGTAAGGGTTTGTCACTGCCGCAAGCAGTCGTTGCAATAGAGCGTAATCGCTCCGCTCAGAGGCGGCTGCCAGCGCTTCTTCAACGCGGTGATTACGCGGGTGGACCGCAGGATTATGCGCCCGCATCATGCATAATGATGACTGTTTGGGTTCGGCTTGGCGCAATAGTCTCGCCTGCCAGCGTGTATGCCACGCTATAAACTCCACATCACGAAACAGAGCATCATCAGGTAAAGTTTCTGCAGTCAGTGCACGGAAGGTATTGGTGTAATCGGCCTTATGTTGGTGCATCCATGTCAGCAGGGTTTCGATGAGCTCCATATCCTCTGCTTCCTCAATGAATAATCCCAGTTTTTTGCGCATCCCTGCCAGCCAGTGCTGCTGGAAGATAGTAGAGAAATGGTGAATCGCTTCTTCCGCTAATGCGACTGCTTTTTCCTGATCCGAGTGTAATAGTGGCAATAATGTTTCAGCAAAACGTGCGAGGTTCCACTGTGCTATAAGTGGCTGATTGCTATAGCGGTAGCGGCCATGATGATCAATCGAGCTGAACACGGTATTCGGATCGTATGCATCCATAAACGCACAAGGACCATAGTCGATCGTTTCACCACTGATGGTCATATTATCCGTATTCATCACACCGTGAATGAAACCAACCAGCATCCATTTTGCGACCAGCGAAGCCTGGCGTTTTATTACGTTGTGCAACAGCGCAAGATAGGCATTCTCAGCCTCGACAAGATCCGGGTAATGGCGGTGGATAGCATAATCGGCCAGGGTTTTGATTCCTTCTACACCCTCCGTTCTCGCAACATATTCAAACGTACCCACACGAATGTGACTTGCTGCCACCCGCGTGAGTATCGCACCGGGCAGCAGGGTTTCACGTATCACTGACTCGCCGGTGGTGACCACGGCAAGGCTGCGCGTAGTGGGGATGTTTAACGCATGCATCGCCTCGCTGATGATGTACTCTCGCAGCATGGGCGCTAGCGCTGCGCGGCCATCACCACGCCGTGAGAACCGGGTTTGGCCAGAGCCTTTTAACTGTATATCAAATCTGTCGCCTGTTGGGGTGAGATGCTCACCCAGCAATATTGCTCTCCCATCGCCCAACATTGTGAAATGGCCGTATTGATGGCCGGCATAGGCTTGCGCGATAGGCTGAGCACCAGCAGGCAACACATTACCTGCAAACAGCAAGGCAGCTTCTTCATCGGATAGTGCGCGGATATCCAGCCCTAACGATTCTGCCAGAGCATGGTTCAGCATTGCCACTTGCGGTGCACGTACTGGCACAGGATAAAGCTGGGCATAAAAAGATTCGGGAAGGCGGGCATAGCTGTTATCAAACTGCCAGCCGATGTTGTCGTTCGCGTGTTTTGTATTTTGTTTTATATGCACCATAACTTACTAATCGAGTCGAGTATCATTTGTCAAAACAGGCATAGCAAAGCATCAGCAGCCCGTTAAGCAAATCAGACATCCAGTGCGATGATATGTTCCAGAGAGAGGGTATGGTTGCGAAATTTTGATGCAATCCTAAATAGTAAGAGACTATTATAGCTGGCGCGAGTTAAAAACAGACCATTTGTGCTGCCTTAAAATTAAAAAATTCAATCGAATCTCTGTCTGCACTACCCAATAAGGAGACAAAGCATGCGAAACATTTTTTTCATCGTGATTCTCAGCTGCGTAGTTATATCCGCTTGTGCTGGTCAAACTCCTGAAAATGGTGGCGGTTCTGTGCCACTGGTCCAATGTGGTGATGTTGCAAATCGAAAACACCTGAATATCCTATCTATCAATCTCCTTTTCTCTGAAGTTGAAACGCGTAATCAGCGTTTAGATGCTATTGCCGAGTTTGCAGCAAAAACACCTGTCGATGTCATTCTTCTTCAAGAAGTGGTTGGTGGTGCCCTGGTTCATACGACTAATAGTGCGCTAGATCTCCAAGGAAAACTTCGTGCCCAAATGCGCGACTACAACTTGCATACGGCATTCGAAGTTGGATTGCCAGGCCTACTGGTAGTGGCTAATGCAGTGCTGAGTCGCTGTGAAATTGATGACAAGATGTCCAGGCGCTTGCCGCACGCTTCTGAATTGGAATTTCAGGGGCATGACATCAAACTGCCTGGAAACGTGATGATGACACGCATCAATATTCCCGATTCTGGAAAAATGAATATTTATAATACCCATCTCTGTGCAAAGTGTACTGCGAATGAGCTCAGTGCCCAGTTGGATGTTTTACTCCCATTCATTGATGAGGTAGAGGGATTTTTCCCCCAGGATAATCCTGTGATTCTTGGTGGGGATTTCAATATCGACCGTTTCCGCATTGCTCCCCTCGAGGAACGTCCTTTCTATGAGAGAATCATTAATGCTGGCTTTACCGATGCTTATGCTTAAGACAGACCCTTGGAAAATTTATGTGCAGGAGGTGGTCAACCCGACATACATTGTACAGTAGGGGTTTCCACCTTGGATGTGGGCGCTACTGCTAGACGCATTGATTATATTTTTGTCAAGAAGGTAAAGGGCGTACGTGAAAGTCGCGTAGTTTTTAACACCCTTATTGATCCAAATCAGCCTACCGTATCCGATCATGCTGGTGTCTTTGTTTCAATCGCCTTGCCATAATGAGAAGGGTATACGGTTTTGATAGTGAGTTAAAAGATCATCGGTTGTTCAATTCTTGAGCTAAAGATCTCAGTGTTGTTGAACTCGGTTCAACAAAACCGAAATCAGGCGCTTTTTTAATTCTTACGTTAAAGAAAATACAATTCCCTGCTAATTTCGTTGATATCTGGGATAATTGCGGATGAAAAATACTCTACAGACAGCCTCTTCGTCCGCAGCCAATACGGCTGGGCGCCTATTTAATGAATTGCCACTGTCGCCGGGTTTACTGGCGACATTGCAGCAGCTTGAATACCTGACAATGACGCCGATTCAGGCCGCCAGCTTGCCGATTACGCTCGCTGGGCACGACTTGATCGCACAGGCAAAGACGGGGAGTGGCAAGACAGCAGCGTTTGCGCTGGCACTCCTTACTAATCTAAACCCACGCTGCTTTGCGGTGCAAGCCATGGTGCTGTGCCCAACGCGTGAGCTGGCCGATCAGGTCACACAGGAGCTTCGTCGTCTGGCACGATCCGCAGACAATATCAAGATTCTGACGCTGTGCGGCGGAAGCACCATGCGCCCACAGATGGCCAGTCTGGAGCATGGTGCCCACATCGTCGTCGGTACTCCCGGGCGCATTATGGATCATCTGGAGCGCGGCAGCTTGAATCTGGCGCAACTCAATACCCTGGTGCTCGACGAAGCCGATCGCATGCTGGATATGGGTTTTTACGATGACATGGCTTATGTCATAAAACGTTGCCCGCCAAAGCGTCAAACCCTCCTGTTCTCGGCCACCTATCCCGCAGGTATCGCGGAACTGGCACGACAATTCTTGCGTAATCCACAGGAAGTGAAACTGTTGGAGCAGCATGAGGAAAACAAGATACGCCAGCGTTTTTACGAAGTACACCATGAGGCGCGTTTGCAGGCCGTTGGCCAGTTGCTCAAGCACTACCGGCCAGTCAGTACGCTCGCGTTTTGCAACACCAAGCAGCAATGCCGTGATTTGCTGGCAGTGTTGCAGGCGCAAGGCATTCATGCGCTGACCTTGAATGGCGATCTGGAGCAACGTGAACGTGATCAAGTGCTGATTCAGTTTGCCAATCGCAGTTGCTCAGTATTGGTAGCAACCGACGTGGCAGCACGTGGTCTGGATATCACGCAGCTTGAAGCGGTCATTAATGTCGATGTTACGCCCGATCCGGAAATACATATCCATCGCATTGGCCGCACAGGCCGCGCCGATGAAAACGGCTGGGCGCTGAGTCTGTGCAGCCCGTCCGAAATGCCCCGGGTAGAAGCGATCGCAAGGATGATGAACTTCGAACCGCAATGGGATGACCTGGCTACGCTACAAAGTGACGACCATATCTCGTTGGCATCACCCATGGTAACCCTGCAAATACTCGGTGGGCGAAAGGAGAAGATTCGCCCCGGCGATGTGCTGGGTGCGCTCACAGGCGAAGCAGGTTATACGCGCGAGCAAGTCGGCAAAATCACCGTAACAGATCAATCGACCTATGTCGCTGTCGCCCGCAACATCGCTCGTGAAGCTGTGCACAAATTATCCGCAGGCAAGGTCAAAGGCAAGACGGTAAAAGTACGCGCGCTGTAGGGGAGTAAATCCAGATTTTCATAAACTTCTCATTCCATGCGCTAACAATCATCGCGCAACGCACGCCTGGATGCCCGATCAACCAAACTAAACAGTTTACCAATCTCATCTTTCTGGCTAGACGGCTGATGGCCAGTAACCTTAACAAATCTACAATTGAGCTTGGCATTCAGTCGATAAAATTCCTGGTATAGCTCGTAATTATTCAGCTGTTTGTTTTTACTCGAAAAATAATTGCTCTGTTCAAGCTGGATGCGCCTTCCGGGCAGGCCAATAATATTTTGTGAATCGGTATAAACCGTCAAAACAATGTCGCCGCCATCGGTCAAAGCAATCGTTTCGTTCAATGCCCACAATAACGTCTGTAATTCCAATCTGGTCGAACTGGTTTGCTCAAAACGCTTCACTTTCACCATATCTTTTAGTAATTCGATCGGTGTAGCCAAGTCAGCGACCACAAGGTAGGCACCATACCCCACCTTTGACTGAGTATGAGCGCTGCCGTCAGTGAAAATATGTAGGTGATTCAAAATTTTATTATCTATTCAAAAGAAAAACTGCTTTGGATCATAAGCAGAGCGCATATTAAATTGCTCTTGTTAATTCCTAATATACCCATGGTTAACTTTCTATTTAGTGGAATACTCCGAAGAATGGCATATTGCGATGAGGAATAGTAATTCAATATGTGAGATAGCAATATTACTCACTGTATACTTAGCAATTTTTCTAGAGAGAGTAAATAGAGTATTTCTTCGCAGCCTATTCAAAAATTTTAATTCTTTACGATGCAAAAAATTAGCACATTCTTACAGTTAAGATCAAGAATGTAAGATGATGATAAATATCAAAATGTTCAGATTAATTACTATAATTTATGGACTATCAGACCATTTCAGTTTATGACCAATCTGCTGAGCAAATCGCTACGCTGCACAAAACACTGGTACCAGTTCGTATTTATCAACTTATTAATCAATTTTTCGTCAAAGGCGGGGTTTGTGCTGATGTTGGCTGCGGCATAGGGCGTGATAGTACATGGTTGTTCAAGCAAGGGTACCCGGTAATAGGCATTAATGCTTCCGAGGGGATGCTGCAGCAGGCAAAAGAGTATGACCCGAATATTCATTATGTGCATGACAGCCTGCCGCTATTGGAAAAACAAACAGAATCTTCCTTCGTCAACGTTTTATGCTCTGCAGTCATCATGCATTTGGCAGATGATCAGATTGCTTGTGCAGTAACTAACTTAGTGCGTATTACAGCTGTGGGGGGCGTAATCGTTGTTTCTTTCCGTGGAACAAATAGCAAAGATCGTCGTGAAAACGGCAAACTCTATAGCATTATTGAGGTAGATGAATTGATTTCTATGTTCGCTCATTCAGGGACGATGCTGTTGCATCGTGAAGTAGATTTCCAAGCAGATAGGAAAGTAGAATGGACTAGTGTTGTTTTTAGAAAATTGCCACTCCTTGCTGTTTAGGCTGCCATTTACGCCCACCTGCTCCAACATGAATAGTTGAACAATTGTATGCATCTTGCAGATAAGCTTGGCGTTTTTCAGTTGTATTTCCTATTTGAGAAATAAGTGTTTCTCTAAGTGGGTGATGTGAGGTGATCAAATATTCATTTCGATTAAAAAGGCGTTCCAGTAATTCAATGGATGGCAGTCTATCAAATTTACCATCTTCACCACGATTGCATTCCTGGCAAGCTAAGACCAAATTTGCTATGCCATCAATTGGTTTGCGGCCATCGCACTGCTTGAGTTTATGTGGGAAAAAATGGTCAACCTCCGCTATTTCCTCGCTACCAAAGACTACAGAAATCTCGCGAGAACAATAAAAGCAGCAACCTTTTTGATAACCATTCAAAGCAGGGCGCACCGATGTGACAGCGGTGCGTCGCATGGCATTGATACCCATTAGTACACTACTTTCTTCTTCATATTCGACAAGCATTAAGTTGCGAGGTAGATTATTTTCCCATGCAGCTTCAACTAAGCGCCAGCGTGATTCTGTTTCTTGTGCAAGGCTGGCAAATTGCTGTTGTTCCCCTAAGCGCATAAAACTATCTGTTAATTGAATTGCGTTTTTCTTGTTAACGTGAGTTCGACATAAGAAAAGAAGTAAAAGGAATCTGAATTCCTTATGATGAAGCGAATTTGGAAAAGAGTTTCATCATTAGAGGAGTCAGA
>NZ_FNPJ01000153.1 GCF_900107265.1 Nitrosomonas sp. Nm33
CAGGTTACCTATCGCCAGCAGAATTTACACAGCGATACTATGCAAATCAACTCGCAGCTTAATCATATGGACTCCATATTTGACAACACATATCATGCTATACCCACATCAAACCGCGCTGCCACCTCGGCTATCGTAAGTCCTTCTTTCTCTCGAACAGATAATTAAACACATACGATGTCATGGTGAAAACGCTAGTGAATCGTATCTGGAGGCTTGCTAGCTCACTTTGGCAATATCAACGTATCCTGCGTAATAAAGAGTCATTCCCTTATCTGAAGCTAGATGTTCCAGATGCAAGAAAAGCAAGACCTGAATGTGAAGCTTTGGGTGATAAAGCGCTACGTTGGAAAGAAAATACAGCTCACAGGAAGAATCCTACAGAAAAACCGGCTGGTTTTCCAAAGAGAGAGCGCATCGCGCCATAAGCGATTGGCAAAAAGAGTTTCGTTACGGGATATATTGTTGCCGATGTCGAATGGCTTAGAGCACCTATGCAGAAGATTACCAATTATCTTCTACATTTGATGAACGCTAAGACCAATGAATTGATTCCAACCTAGCCCGCTTAAATTAACTACAGAAGTAAAAAATCACCCGCTGGGAAAATGAATTTCGTTCTAATTAATTTTGAGCAGATAAAAACCTTAATTCATAATTCTATATATAAAAAAGACCAATACTATAAAATTAATATTGGTCTTATCAGAGTTTAATGTAGTTTAGGCCACAACTCTAGGGGAAGAATATCTTCTGTTTTTAAAAGTGCTGCTAATTGCAGCAACTATCAAATACCCCACAGGAAATAATGCACCTGTAGACATATCCCCAAATAAAATCAAACCAATTGAAGCCAGAACACTAAGCAAAACAAGGCTAAGGGATATTATTGTGTTATTGCTAGCTTGATTTGTTCTCATTTATAACTCTCCAATAAAGTAATTTATTAATGATGGTATTTCAAATCATTAGAACTCAAACTTTACAAAAAGTTTACATTTTATTCACAAATAATTTACATATTTATTTATATATGATTTTGTATACAACAAGAAAATTGGAGAGTAAGTTTTCTCAAGTGAGCAGATCATTGGCCGTCAATTTAAAATATTGACTGATCACCTTTAATAATCCGCTATGCATCTTGATGATAACCCTGATTACAAGACGGTTTGGCAGCTTATGCATAATTGGATTGCTGCCAATCCAGACGAATCTATCTATCCGTTCCAAAATGAAACACCAGCTTTGTTAGCAGGAATGAACACTCGGCAAATTCTCAAATGGTGACGTCAGCAGCGTGAACATTCCATTCGAATTGGTGAATTACCGCAATTGCCTGTAATTGAAAATCAACTAGGTAATCTAAAAAACTCGCAATCAGAGCTACCATCACAATCAACTACTTTACAGTTGAGTCAATTATGGAATGATTATTTTAATAGTCCACATCTGGTATCAGATACTGAGAGCGAAAAGTTGCAATTGTTCAGACGTACTTTTGAACATTGCGCGGAAGAATTAAATAACACATATAAATTTCGCATCTCGCAGCGAGATGATTTTTCGGATATCGATATTCAGAATGTCAAAAGGTGTCTACCATTGAATTTGTGGATGACACCCATTATTAAGAAGCGTAGCATAACTTATTGATGGGGGTGTGGCTCAAGGTGTCCGTTGTGGATAATTCCGACTAACTCGGCACTGAAATGCCGCCCCTGTCGTCCGCATCATCC